>JAQXNU010000177.1 GCA_029098165.1 Clostridiales bacterium | reverse complement strand
TTTTCCTGTTCTAGCTGGATTTTGTAAGCTTCCTGCCCAATGTAGGGAACCTCATAAATCTTTGGAGCGATCGCACTCACAACATGATTTTGATATTTCATACAGGTTGGTGTAATGGCAACCTCATGAAGTTTTAGCTGTTCTTCTTTGTCACAACAAGTCACTTTTCCAAGAACCATGTTCACATAATATTTGGCGTAAATACTTTCTGATGTAACACATGCTGCTAACGAAGTTTCTTTCACTTCTTCATATTTTTCTAGCTTCGCAGTGTTGATCAGACCGACCCCAAATAATTGTTCGCGCTCTTTTAATCGTTTGTATACGCTCAGTGCTAAATCAAAATCTTCCGGTTCTACTAAAAGGTAAAATCGCTGAGTATTTAAATAACCTTCAATTGCATTGGTCCACTTTGGTTTTGTTATTTGTAACAGTTCGCAAAGAATTCTTGGTTCAATACTTCGATTCACCTTCAGAAATTCGGATTTAATCGCATGTAATAACTTTAAAACCGCATTTGGATAGTTCAATTTCTTTTCTTCTAATCGTTGAATGATTTGTTTACTTTCACTTTTCTTTGCCTTAATTTCCTCCAGCGTTCTCTCCAATTCAAATAGCTGTTTTCGAATATCTTCCGCTTGTCCATTTTTCTCTTTCAATAACTGTTCCACAAGATACGAAGCATTTGCATAATCCGAACAGTCTTCAATTGTTTCAAAACAATCAATATAATCATTCAGTAATTCAGAAAATTTCATAATTGCCTTGGAAGGTTTCATCTCTTGATAATAATTTAATAATATCTTCGCTTTTCTTAGCGAGTTTCTGACCTCAACATTGAGAGACTTTTTCTCATTTTGTAACCGCTCTAAGTTCTCTCTTAACCCTTTGATTTCCCCTTGGATTTGTTGCAATGCTCGGTATTCCTCACTACTCTCAAGTTCCACCTTTAAATTTGTTCTCTGTTTATCCTTGGATTCTTTTTGCTGTTCCTTAATCTTTTGCTGTTCACTTAACTCTTTCATCTTAAGTTCATTCTGCTTAATCTTATTAGATTCAGATGTAATCCCTGCTTCATTGATTACTACATTCACTCTTGCTATATAATACTCATAAACCTTTTCTCGCCGAAGATACGTCTGAACTTCTCTATGCTTTTCCTTAATCTTTTCAAGTTTGGATAACTTGACTGCAATTACTTGAAGAATCTTTTCTAATTCCTGATACGTACGAACGTTTTCTTTTAACTCATCAATATTAACTTCCTTTTGGTCTAACACATATGAATAAACAAAATCCTTAATATCATCAATTGGCTTAAATGCTAATGATTTTGGTATTAATTCAAAGAATTTGTCATCAATACGTCCAAAACGATTTTTAAACTGTTTTCTGGCATCCGTTTGTATTTTTGTCACTAACCTAAGATTCTGTTTATTTGCTGTTTTAAAATTATCGATATTTCGAGGCATCATTCCTTGAAAAAACATCCGATCATCGAGTGGTAAACCTTCCATATGATACCAGACCGTGGTTGGTTCTTTCTCTGGAACAGCAGAATCTACAACGGCTCCTAAGATAAAATATTTCTGCTTGGATTCCTCGAAGAATTCCAATGCCACATGCGCTGTAACGAACCCTGTTCGTTCATATGGTTTATTCTCTCGTCCCGTTTTACAGCGGACATAGCCATCTAGTTTACGTTTTCCATTCTCATGTGCAGCTTTATTAAAATGATTTTTTGAGGCGGTAATGACGAATTGGATTGCATCCAGTATTGTAGATTTTCCGGCTCCATTCTCTCCCGAGAGCAAAGCAGATTGATCAAATGTGATGGTCTCATTGTAAAAGCGATGCCAGTTAATCAGTCTCACTCGAGTCAGTTTCTTCATGATTGCTCTCCTCCTTCTTATAAATTTCCATCTTCTTATAAGCTTCTTTAATATCATCCACTCGAATTGCCATTAAAATAGAATCGTAAATAAGAATTCTCGAATCCTCTCTCGTCATATCCTTATCAAGCAGTTCAATTAAGTTAAACTTTTTCAATAGTTTTAGGGTATTATTCATCGTAGTCTTGTCAATTAATTTGTCTCGAATTTTTAGTGCAAGATACTTGTCCTGAATCTCTCCCACATCAATGATGACATCATTCGACAAGGACAATTCGCTTCTCTTTTCATCATACAATATACGTAGCAAAATCAGTATAATCGATTCAAATAGTTTTAAATTCAATCGATTTGTATTTTCTTGGTTAATCATCTGAACAACACCGTATTCTTCATTAATATCCAAGCGATATCCTAACACTTTGATATATTCTTCAAAAATAGAACGATATCTCAGAATAAAATAGTAATCGCTCTTGGTTTTCTCATTCTTTTTTATAACAAAACAATTCGCAAACAAGCGATTACAAATACGTTTAAATGTTGTTTGTTCTAGATTTGACATCCCTTGTAAAAAATCCATAGAATCCTCCCGCTATTCTAAACTCTCCAAATCTCAAAATCACGAAACCGATACCCATTGACGCTAACGACTTCTTTCACGTCCACCCGATATCTCATCCGTTTTCTCTGTCCATATAAACGAATATAGATGAGCTTGATAAAATCCTCTTGCGTTGCAATTGGGAATTCAGAAGCACGCATTACTTTCTTGTCCTGTAAGATAGAATCCACATACTTGGTTATTACATCAATACTCATAACTTTGGCTAGCTTTTCTTCCATTTTGAGACGTTTTAGCAAACGCATCTCTTCATCAATCACAAGTTCTTTCATTTCCTCTGGTTCGAATTCTTTTTTCCCTTGTAATGGAGTATACAACGAACTTTCATCCAAAAATGCACTCGAATATAATCGAATCATAGAATCTATAAATTCAAACTCATAAATTGAATTTAAATCAAGAGAATCCCGATTGATTTGTGTATTCAGATACACTAGCATATCTTTTAGCTGACCTTTGACATCTTCACTGCTGGATAGAAGAAATTTTGCTCGATTGACTGCTGCCTTCTGATACTGAGTACTCTTTTTATAGATTTCTGTCAAAATATCATCCAGATGATTCAACGCATCCATAATGTTACTTAAGATATCGTAGACTTCTTCCCTAGCTTCGTCCTCCGATTCTTCCCTTACCTCTGCTAGATCACGGACAGCCGCTTGGATATAAGCTTCATCATTTTGCTTTCGTAACAGTCGATCGATAATCTCTGGACGAAATTTTGCAACGTTATCTGAAGTCAACAATCGATGATATGCTTTATCAATAATGTTGATCATATAATCCTCAAATAATGCTTCCATAATCTCTGCAACGGTACTATGTTTGGTTAATTCATCAATGTATTTTTTTATATTCGAATTTAATGATTTAAGACCAGTAACCAGCTTGTCTGTATTCTCATAAATTTGTAGCAGTGCAATCCCAGGTTGATCCGTTTCTGATACAATCAGATGATAAATGACATAAATATATCCTTGATATTCTACCTTTTCCTGTTTTGAAATACTCAGTAATGATTTCATGACTTCCACAGCATAATCATAAAAGTTGACGATTTGTTCATGGCTTTTATTAGTCTCTATGTTGATCCATCCACACTCTTGAAGTCGACGAATCATATAGTTTGCTTTTTCTCTGCTATCTGAAGCCGTTAGTTCGTCATCTGAATCTTCTTTTTCAAACTCCAACGATAAATTGGAATCAAAATAATAGACTAACTCGTCCGTAACCGCCTCACGTGATACACCAAACGACAATTGGTTATTCATAATTCCAAACATTTTCTCTAAGCATTCCCAGTAGACTCGTTTATTCGAGCTCGCTAGGATACCAAAGAAACGTTCTGGGATAACATCAAATATCATATTTCGAACCTTTCTATTGTAATTTCAGCATTTATCTACCATATTGATATCATATCATATTATGGATATTGATGTACACTGTATTCTATATCCTGAATGTGGAAAAAAACAGCCGATAAACATTTTTTGTTTACCGACTGCCTAAAAATTCGTTTTTTAATATCAGTATTCCCCTGACATTGATAATCTAGATTTCCTTTTATTTCTATTACTCTGTTCGAAGTGCAACAACTGGATCCTTCTTTGCAGCCATTCTTGATGGAATAAATCCTGCGATTAAAGTCAATGTCATGCTACCAACAATAAGTAGAATGGAATGCAAAATGGTCAGATGTGCGATACCGTTAACTCCAATTAATGAATTGATAATCATATTAATTGGGATTGTGAGCAGATAGGAGAGGCCCACACCGATTACGCCAGCAGTTAAACCAATAATGACTGCTTCTGCATTAAATACTCTGGAAATATCTTTTTTCCTTGCACCCACACTTCGTAAGATTCCAATTTCCTTGGTACGTTCAATAACAGATACATAAGTAATGATTGCTATCATGATTGTTGATACAATCAGTGATATCGCCGCAAATCCTACTAAAACATAGGTCACCGTATTTAATATTGAACCAAATACACTTTCTACAATTTGTGCGATATCGGAATAAACCATTTGCTCTTCTTCTGGCCTTCCTGTATTGTACTCGTCTAGGTATTCTTTAATTGCATCTTTTCCTTCATAATCTTTTGGATATATATTAATCGCAGTTGGAGTTGTGTCTGCACCCAAACGAAGTAATGCCTGTTTCTTGGCTGCATCATTTGCAAAAGGAACATTTAAAATCACATCCTGATCTGAATTTTTCTGCGCAATTGCAATTTCTGATTGTTCTGCCTGACTAACAATGTAGTTCGTGAGTTCGGTCGTGTAAATAAGTCCAGGTGATAAATAATCTACCACCGTGTTTGCAGTTTCCTTTGCACGAAGCACACCTACAATGGTAAGTTCCATTCCCTTGTTACTATGATATAGGTTCTCATACTCGGAAACTGGTACTTCCGAAAATAATCCATTTTCATCCTTTTGGTAAAAGTCATCATTCGAGATAACCTTAAGTACTGTTTTTCCAATAAAATCCGTTAGCTTGTAACTGTCTTGATTCGATCTGATTCCCAGTTTTTCAAAAAATTGTGTATCGATTCGATTATATTCATCTACTACAAGAAGAATTTCATTTGCTTTTTTCGGTAGTCTGCTTCCCTCTCCAATTAAATCATATAACGATAGTATCAAATCTTCATTATCTGCCATCTCCTGCCAATACAACCCACTGTCTCCATGGCCTTCCTCGCTTTCGCCCCCTTCACTTTGGCTATTGCTAGAACTATATTTGACTACGGAATTCTCACCTTGGGCTAATAGATTTGCTTGAACACCTTGAGAATAAGCCACTGCACTGATCGCATCTGGTATTACAGTTTGAATATTAGCTACATAGTCAAAATACTCTTGCGTAAAGACATTGGTATGTTCGATCGTATTGGCATTTCTATCATAATTATAAATAATGTTTTCGTCTGTGAACTTTCCTTCTTCATCTTTCTTAGTGAGTGATGCAAATCCGTCTCCATCATGTCGGTTCGATCCATGTTCAATCGTTTCCGTATGTTCCGTTATCGTGATTGGCAATCCTGAAAGAGAGTCTTCTTGTACTTGTGACATAAATCCAGATAGTCCTGTAGAGAGTGCTAATACCAATGCCACTCCAATGATTCCAATACTTCCTGCAAAAGAGGTGATTAAAGTCCTTCCCTTTTTAGTAAGCAGATTTTTATAGGAGAGAACTGCTGCTGTCAGGAATGACATGGAAGTCCTTTCTAATCTCCTTTTTTCCATTTTTTGAACTTTGGTTGGAACTAGTGGATTGCTATCGGATATGAGTTTTCCATCCAATAGCTGAACAATTCTGCTGGAATATTGTTTCGCAAGTTCCGCATTATGTGTCACCATGATTACAAGCCGTTTTTGTGAGATTTCTTTTAATATCTCCATAATTTGTACACTGGTTTCACTATCTAATGCACCGGTAGGTTCATCGGCGAGTATAATATCCGGATTATTTACTAATGCTCGTGCAATTGCTACACGCTGCATTTGACCTCCAGACAATTGATTTGGTTTCTTATGTATCTTATCTAAAAGTCCAACTTCTGTAAGCGTCTTGATTGCTCTTTGTCTTCGTTCCTTAGCTGAGACGCCCGAGAGTGTCATAGCAATCTCTACATTCTGAAGGACCGTCTGATGTCCAATTAGGTTATAATTCTGAAATACAAAACCAATGGATCGATTTCGGTAAGCATCCCAATCTGCATCTTTAAATTCCTTGGTAGAAACTCCATTGATGATTAAATCACCACTGTCATACCGATCAAGACCACCTATTAAATTAAGCATTGTCGTCTTTCCACAACCAGAAGGGCCAAGAATCGATACTAACTCGTTTTCTCGAAATGATAGTGAAACATTTTGTAATGCGACAACAGTTTCACCGCTTGTATAGCTTTTACTCATATTAACTAATTGTAACTTTGTCATTGTTTACTCCTTTCGTCTTCCTAATTATTTATTAATAGAAATTGTTAAGTATAATTCCCATAAGGAACGTAACTCAACAAGATGCAATAATAACAAAACAAGAAATACTAGCGTAAGAACGCGATGTAACTTGATCCAATTCCCCCCCAGCTTTCTTTTCAAACAGTAGCTGAGTCCAAGCAATAGTAGCATAATCCATGAAATTATTCCCCATGTCAACTTGAAAACTCCAGTAAATGAAGTAATTCCATGAATCAGCGTTACCGCCACTAATAATACGCTAAGAAATTTGTGACATTTTCTCAAATTTCGGTTCCATCGATTTACCCAATGGTTACTTTTATATTGTTTTCCGATTACTCGTAGAAGGTAAATTCCTGAAACCATCCCTGTAAGTATTACGCTTATGGCTGCGAGCATCTTGCTCACTTCATTCATTGTACGTTTCTCCTTTCTTTATCGCTGGTTTTATGATATACGATAGCGATAAACTACAAACCGTAAATAATTAAAACATCGGTAAACAAATATAAACAAAAGGTAAACTCATAAAAAAAGTGCCACTGATTTTTCAGCGACACTTTTGCACATTTTCTAAGATATATGAAATCGATACCCTGCTCCCCAAACTGTTTGAATCCATACTGGATTTTGTGGATCCTTTTCTAGCTTTTCTCGTAAACGATTAATATGTACTGCTACAGTTTTTAGATCTCCTACGGTATCCATTCCCCATATATTCTCATACAACTGCTCCTTATTTAAAACAATATCATGGTTCGTCATAAGATACACCAATAACTCATATTCTTTGTTCTTTAACTCGATCTCCTGTTCATTGACATACACACGATGTGTTAGTAAGTTAACTTTGATTGGGCCAATCTGTAAGAGTTCTCTCATATTGAAGTCTGTTTTTTCTCCTGTCACACTGTTTCTTACTCTCTCGTATTGGGCCAAATTTGCCTTAACTCTTGCCACTAGCTCAGTTGGTGAAAATGGTTTTGAGATATAATCATCAGCGCCTAGTCCTAACCCTCTGATTTTGTCAATATCTTCTGTTCTTGCTGTTACCATCAAAATCGGAATATCGATTTTTCCACGGATATTTCGGCATATTTCAAATCCGTCCATATGAGGAAGCATAAGATCTAATAGGATTAAATCAAACTTCTCTGTGATTGCCTTTTGATAGCCTTCTTTTCCATCCGTAACCAGAACTACCTCAAATCCTTCTATTTCAAAAAAATCACGCTCAATTTCAGCGATCGCTCTATCGTCTTCGACAATTAAAATTCGTTTCATCTTTTATTTGCTCCCCCTCTCTAGCGCAGGAAGGGTAATAATAATTCTGAGTCCTCCCGTTGCCACATTCTCTGCACAAATGGTTCCACCCATACGTTCCACAATTTTAGCTGTTATTGCAAGCCCTAATCCACTTCCTGAATGTGAGTTTTGCCTTGCTTCATCACCACGATAGAATACATCAAACAAACGCTCGATTCTGCTTTCATCTACACCTGGTCCATTATCTTCTATTACAATCTTGATGTAATCTCCTAGATTTCTTACAATAATCTCAGCTATGATCTTCTCTTTGTCTTTATATTTCACACTATTACCTAGGATATTATGAAGAATATTTAAGAATAGTACTTCATCAATATTACAATATACAGCGTTTTTTCCTTCTTTTAATATTATAGTAAGTCCCTTCTGCGAATACTCTTCTCTTATACTTTGAACCATCTCTCCGAGCTCATCCGTTAAGTTCACTTCTTCCAAATGCATCGGGAATTCACCAATATCAAGTTTTGAAAACAAGAATAGTTGATTAATAATATATTCTAAGTCGATTGTTTTTTGTTTCATCGTTCCCAAATAACGATTTTGCTTTTCCTTCGTATCAGCAACTCCTTTTTCAATCCCCTCAAGATAAGCCTTAATAGCAGTGAGTGGAGTCCGCAGATCATGAGAAATTCCTGCAATCAGTTCCCTTCGATTTTGTTCATCTTTTAACCGCTGTTCCACCATATCGGATAAACGAACTGCCATTTCATTAAAGTCGTCACATATCACGGCAAATTCATCTTTATTGTTGTATTCAATCCGATAATCTAAGTTTCCATCCCGAATCTCATGTACTCCTTCCGTTAGGGTTTGGAGTGGTGACATAATACTTTTATAAATGAAACGAGTCAAAGCTCGATTCGTGATAAAAACTAAAACAGTCAAAATCATGAGCATCAAGATTGTCGTAATCGCACGTCTGATCTCAACCTCAGTTGTTACTTCTCCATGTCGTGAAATATTACGTTCCATCCCCATAATATCAAAGTATGCGTGTGCTATAATTGCTACCGTAGCAATCGTTGATAATATTGGTAATATCGCCATTGCAATATTAGAATAAAATAAACGCCGTTTTATTGTCACAGTTTTATCCTCCATTTACATGATATCATCCTATTATCATCATATCATATAACAGTAAAATGAATAGAAACTAATGGTAAACTGGTGGTAAACTTTTCTTTAGCTTCTTAACTGCTATCCATTATATGTTCAGTCTAGGGTTATGGAGTACTATTGGATAGAATAAATGCGACATTACATTTTTTGTAGCATCAAGTGTACAGCCACATAACGAGTTGATATTTTTTTATCGTTCTTTCGATGGCTACAGTCTTAGCTTGTCCAACTTGTTCACAATAAGCGACTAATCCTTGATATGTATTTATCAAACTATGTGTCTGATTTTCCTTCTTCTTTTGGGCTTAATTAATCCTTATTCATTCTTTCCTTGAGATATTCTCTAAGTTTTTCATCTCTACAGTAAACGTAGCACCCCTTCATTCCTCTGGACATGAGTACTTTGTATATACGCTTAACATAGGCAGTCAGTCTGGCCTGCTGATTTTTCAATCCTTTCTTTCCTGCTGTATCATAGTAATCATCAAAGCTGGCATAAATGGTATGACTATTCTCATCAAATCTAAGATCGTTACCGATTATTACGCCCACATAGTCAAACTCCAATCCTTGTGAAGTATGAATACACCCAATCTGATTTCTCTTATCTTCATCTGTAGCCCAAGTATACTGATCTTTTCTACTATTCCAAGGCATGCTGAAGTTACACTCGGGGATAGTGACATCTTCCTTTTGTGCATTATCATTGCCGCTTTTAGCGTCTGACCAAGTCCATGCAAAGCCTGCAAGCATCCTCGCCTTAAAGCCAGCATCATTTCTCTTACATACCTCAATAAACATCTCATTAGGATCATCAAACACTTTAAAATCATAAGTGCCTTCATCCCAACCATCATAATTACCGGTATCCTGAATCTGTAATGTATGATCGACCCAATTTAAATATCCTTCTGCTCCAGAGCACCTAAACTGTGCCACAAGTTTTACTTCTACAACATCTGCATTATGTTTTTCACACACTTCTTTTATTCTAGCTACAGAACCCTCATCATCTGGCCTTATCATCTGATTGTCATCAACAAAAAACACACTGACCCTTGCAGCCTTTACGATATCTTCTACCTGACTCTCCCCACTATACATAAATGCACCTTTTTTCTTAAGTCTATGTGCTTCATCACATATCAGAGTGTCAAACTCATCAGTGTATGAATTGACATAACTTCCAGAACCCGAGAAAAGAGCTTTAAGGCGCTTCTTATTAGCTGAAGATTGTTTACCCAAAGTATCAACCATACATTCCCTAAAAGAGGCATTAGGAGCCACAAAGCGCACATTTAATCTCTTCTCAAGCAACGTAACGAAAGCATTCATCGCAACCACAGATTTTCCTGTACCTGGACCACCATTTACTATAATTGCTGTCTTTGTTTTTGTTTTCAATGCAATATCAACAATGCTTGAATAAGCCACTTTCTGCTCATCTAGCAAAGTATAAACTGGATTTCCTTCAAAAACATCCGCAACATAATCAACAAATTTCTTCGAAGGTGCAATCTTTCCATTTTCAATTTCATATAGAATTCCAAGACCATTACCTTTTCCTACATATCTAGCCACGAAATCCTCAAGTTTTTCTGCGTCAGAAGAAAAGAATACCGGAGTATCTTTAACAATCTCCTTATATTGCTCTTGTAACAATGGCTCTGGATTCTTCTTTTGATAATTATGAAGATAGGCACAAGAAATAGCTCTTACATCTCCCTCATAAACCGCAGAATTCATATCTGACAAGTACTTTTTATAGGAATATGCCTGATATGCCGGATGTATTGTCTCTCTTACTCCGTTATTTAGAAATGTTTTTACAATATCCTCTTTATCAGTTGCTTCCGCTGATTCCCACTGTTTTAACTCTATAATCAAAAAGTTAGATGAATTATCTTGATCTTGCCCTGTAATGACAAAATCAACTCTCTTGCTTGTAGATGGTATGTTGTATTCTATTAAAATTCCACAATCGTCAGGTATGTTTGACTTTCTGACAATGGTCTCCATGAATCTCATAGAATTATTCCAAGCACGACGTTCTCCATCAGAAGCTCTTCGTCCCATCCCCTTAAGATAGGCTGAAGCAATCTGTTCTCCAATGATATTTCTTTCCACCTCATCAATAAAATCTGCTGTATTGTTCCGATAAAGTATCATTGATTACCCCTCCAACTCTGTATACTTAGCCTTGTTTCCATAAGCTTTATCTATTGGATATTTTTCATTATTACGCTTCAGTTTCTTTCTAACAATCTCGGCCACGTCAATTCCTACTGCATCAGCCATCAACCCACAATAAATAATCACATCTGCCAACTCTTCTTCAATTTTTTCTCGTTTACCTTCAGCTTCTAGATCTGTACCTGACCATTGGAAAACTTCCAAAAGTTCTGCTGCTTCCAAAGAAATAGATATTGCCAGATCTTTAGGATTATGAAACTGTCTCCAGTTTCTTGCATCTCTAAATGCAACCATCTCTTTTTGAATTTCTTCTATCGTAGTCATATTTATCTCCTTCAATTGTAATGAAAATACCTTTAAATAAAAAAGAACCCGATTCCTTTGATTCTCTACTGTGTAATTTTCTATTATTTACAGTATATCAAAATATATCCACTTGGTAAACAACTCATATGTCATGATTGAATACTCGCCCTAAAAAGTTTCGCTCTCTTGCATTATCTGTTCTCACTTCAATACTCCCAAATAGCATAACTAATTCACCGAAACGTATCTTATTTTATTCACGTCTCACATAGTTTTTATGTAACCTATTAAGAGTTGTTTTCTTTTTCAATTAAACCGTTGCCTGATCAATCGCCTTACCAATTTCAAGCCATATTCTATATACTTCAATATGACTCCATATACTTTTCATTAAGCAATTTGAAGCATATTAAAGAAAGATAAGTCCTAACACTACGTGTTTATATTCAGAAGCAACCATGTTTTCACGCAACTTATCAGAGGCCAACCATAGTTTATCAAAAACCCAAAATTTGTTCTGCTGCTATTTTTGTCTCATCATTTATATTTTTTCAATCTCATCCAATATTGTTTCACGAAGAATCTACTCATTCTCACCACTTTTTTATCACTCATAAAACTTTTCAATCCTCTCCTATAGTTTTGTGCAAAAAAAAAAGCATCCACAAGATACCATGCATCTCCAGCTCTTGCGGCTTCGATTGAGGCATGGTAAGCTAATAATTTCTACAAATTCCACTACAATCTTGTAACACTACTTGAAAACCATTTGTAAATAGAAAATGCCTACACTTCATAATGAAATGTAGGCATGGTATGCATTTAATTTTAGATTTCACCAATCTACTTAACAAGAAATATAATAAGTTAGCGAGTGGCCATCTTTAAACCTCTTATTCTGTTACTAAAGCATAAGCTGAGATTCTTCGGATTCTCCAGGTAATCAACATCGATAATAAATAGGAAAACAGTATCGTTGCAATTCCAAAAGCAAGGATCCAAGAGTAATCTATAACAAATCCTGCTTTCATAATACCCACGCCGCTCATAGCAAGTGACATCATTGGATTGGTGTAGAGTGCTCCCAGCAAAGCTCCTGATAGGACACCAATTACAATCGGAATCGTAAAGCTAATAGAAAGCTGGTTCATCAATTGAAGAGTAGTAAAACCAATAGCTTTTTGAATACCAAGCTCCCGTTTTTTTCGAATGACAGATGAGCTGATCACGAAGTATAAAACCAGAGAAACAACAAGTAACGTAATGACAAGCATTGCTAGACCCATTGCAGCTACAATTGTCTGATAAGAAGCCATTCCCGATTCCATCTCCTTATCAAAATTAACTGTAGTAAGCAAGATACTCTGATCAAACTTACTCTCTAACGTTGCAATGAATTGTTCGGCATCGGTACCTTTTTCTAAATAAATATACAAGGATTGTTGCTTATAATCTGGGTTAAATCGTAGATAATCCTTCGTGCGAATCGAGGCATTGATTCCACCCATTTGACAACCATTCGATAAACCCACTACCTTAAATTGCTCGCTTTTCTCACCGTGACTGATGGTGATTGTATCACCTACCTTTTTTTCGAGGCGTTTCGCTAAGATACCTGCAAGGGTTATTTCATTTTCATTTTCAGGATACCGGCCTTCATACACTAACTTTGTTTCTTTCTTATCATAATCATCCATGACATAGGTTGCAACTTCCATATCATCAACACTTAATTTTACTTGATCAAAAAATTGTGCTTTCGTAACGTTATCCATAGATTCGATGAATCTTACGGTTTCTGTTTGATCCTGTTCCGGATTAAGTATAGCAACTGCGTTACATATTTCCATTCCCGGAATTTCTGCAAAAGCTTTCGTATCAACAGTTGTATTATAAAACATAATGACACCAAAGGTACCACAGAATGCAACTGCGATTAAAATCACAATAATCATTATGTTCTGCTTCATACTTTGCATCATAGACTTTAACGCTAGTATAAATGGTAGTCTTCCAACAGCATTCTCGAGTTGTACATGATTTTTCTTATAGTTACGAGCAACGGTTTCTCCACGTAATGCATTGATTGGATTCAACTTTTTGATATTACGAGCCGCAATCAAGGTGATTGACATAACAATTAGTAGTAAGAATATAAAGGTAGCTCCCGTAATGATACCATCAAAACCTTGTTCCCATTTCAGTCCTGATTGTTGCTCAAAAACGGCAGAGACTGCAGGAAGAATAGGATAAGAAAGGGAACAGCCAATCAGACTGCCAATTGCTGCTAACGAGGAAAACTGTAATAAGATCGACAAAATGATTTGTCGGCTGGTATAACCAACAGATTTCAAAGATCCAATCTTCATCGTATCCTCTTCCATACTATTAACTATTCGGAATCGAACAACTAGTAAGCAGACAATTACGATAATCAAAGAGAACATAACCATCATTGCTGATATCATACTTGCCATCATACAACGCGATAGTTCAATTAACTCAATATCAATCACTACTAGCGCAGTAGACGGATCAGCTGCCATGAAGGAAGTTGAGCTTAAATTCAGTCTTTCACGAATACCACTCTCAACCACTGATGTGTTCTTCACATTGTCAAGATTCGTATATACAATATGAAGCAAAGATTGTTGTTGACTTAAGGTATCCTTTAACTTTTGGTAGGTATCACTTGGTACATAAAAACTAATGTAACCCGTGTCGGTGGAACTAAAGTACATGTCCTCTGTATAGCCCTTTACTGTAAATGAAAGAGTTTTCTCTTCCTTAGTAACTCGATCTTTATATTTTATTTCCATTTTGTCATTCAGCTGATAACCACTCACTGCCTTAAAAATATCCGGAACATACACCGACATTTCTTGAGCCGGAAGATGTTCACCAACAAATTTCCATTTACTTATTTCTCTTGTCTCATCCATATTAGTAAACATGATCGAGAACTTTTTTTCTTCTCCCTTAGATAGAATATTTGCATCCAGCAAAAGTCCATCATTTACTTGTAGTTGCTCAACATGTTCATTATGAGTAAGATAGGATTCTACTTCTTCTGTATAGAGCGCATCTGGTAAGGCAAAGTATGCGTTGGATGTATTTAACTCCGATTTTAAATCATTATAGAAATTGCCATAGTTAAACACAACTAAGAGTCCTGTATTTAAAAGAAGTGCTGCAATGATAAACAGAATCGTCAAAGTAGTTGAGGCTGATTTTGTTTTTCTAATGTTTGCGAAAGCAAGCAACCATAATTTTTTCACACTACCACCCCATTTCCAATAGGAAGGATTGAAGCTTTTCGTGTCGTTGCTTATCTCCACTCACGTACTTACCTAAATTACATTCGCCACCAATCACACCATCTTTAAGATAAAGAATTCGGTTACCACGTCTTGCAGAACGTAAATCATGCGTAACCATAATAATATTTTGTCCTTCATTATTAATATCACTTAACACATCAAGAACTGCTTTTCCCGCTACAGAGTTCAAGGCTCCTGTAGGTTCATCTGCAAATACAACTCTTGGCTTATTAATCAAAGCACGAACAATCGCAGCACGTTGGTTTTCTCCACCTGAAAGCTGAGTCGGGAACTTTCTCCATATCATTTCAGTTAAACCAACCTTTTGTAATAATTCTTTTGCATTTTCTACAATCGTTTTTTTATCACCACTAGTTAAATAACCACTAGCTAAAATATTATCTAGAATACTCATATTATCAAGTAAGAACATCTGCTGAAAAACAAAGCCACAGTTCTTTCTACGAAAAACAGCTAACTTATCATTATTTAAATTAGCAATATCTGCATCAAAAAAACGGATATCTCCACTTGTCGGTCGGTCCATACCGGATAAAGCATAAAGTAAGGTGGATTTCCCAGCACCCGATGAGCCCATAATAACTGTGAAATCCCCCTCATAAAATTCAATATCCAAATTTTTTAATACTTGTTGCTCCTGCGTTCCTGATTTGAAACTTTTGTTTAAGTTTTTCGTTTTCAATATGATATTACTCATTTCGTCCTCCTATTTGCATTGGTACGAAAGAAGGTTAGCCCGAAAAAGCTTATGTAAACTCTGCTTCTTTCCTCCAAATACACAACTCATTTTTTTCCCATTATATTGCATAAAAGAAATTGCTTCTATGGAGTTTTCATTGAATTTCCATTAATAAAACATTAAAATAGTCAAACGAAATTTTAATAAAAGAAGAAAGCTTCATAGGAGGTACATCTGGTCATCCAGATGCTGAAGTGGTATTCTTTAGTAAAACCAATCCCTTATTCCTTTATAAGAAGATTTACACCTTGCATACTCTTTTTCATCAGAATTTCCATATCTCTCAATCATTTCTTTATACTTTATATCTTCGAATTCATTATCACTTTCATTTAATAGATTTTCATATTCTAAAGCTTCCATAATTTCAGCTTCAGATAACTTTTCATACTTCATAGTTTTTCTTCTCCGTTTGTGTACATTTAGGATAATTTGTGCACCCATAAAAGAAACCATATGTACCTTGTCTTGCCACCATATATCCACCACAACTAGGACATCGTTTGGGATTACTAATAATAGAAACCTGATTACATGTATAATTACAAGCTGGATCATGTGTACAGCCAACAAATTCAATACCACTGGAATCATTTTTTCTAATAATTAACCTTCCAGTCTTACAATGAGGGCATGATGGATTATTGACAACAAAGTTCTCAAACTCAAAATTCTTAATTTCACTGTCCACTCGTAATTCTCTAATAAACTCTGATTCTCCATATTGTGGTGTAACCAAAAATGTTTTATTCTTTGTTCTTGTCATTGCAACGTACATAAGTCGTCGTTCTTCTGCATATAAATAATTATCTTATATCTATCTGTCATTTCATGTTATTTTTTTCTAGATATTACTATATATAATATAATATTTACATGATAATTTCAACTCTTCTCTAGTTCTTGGCCTCTATGCAGGCTTTTTTCAAATCCCAAAAGCGTCGTAGGCGGTCTTTCTTATCATAAAAAAGCCCCAACCCCTTAGGGTTAGGACTAATCATTATTAACAGAGGTGGTAAATGGTGTCACTTTATTAAGAAATAAAGTATACGAATCAATTAGTCGAACTTATGTTCTTATGTTATACTTTATCTGTAGGTATGAGAAGGATAATTATTGTTCTAATGGGGGAACTATACCTGAAAGAAGGTGATTATCATAACCGTATCAGATATAATCGACATTATCACGTTGATTATCTGCATTATGGCGTTTTTAGATCAGCACTATAAAAGAAAAAAATAACTTACCATAATTATTTTTAAGGGGATGCCATGTTGGCAGACTCATACCTACGCATATTGCATTTATAGTATAGTCATAAATTGATGTACTATACAGATAGCAAAGAGATCATCTTATTTCCATACCCTCCCATATGACTAATGCCTATAGGAAGTTATTTTGCTAAATCAACCTTGCCAAGCCCCTATGTAATATACTACGTTCAAAGTTTACCACCCATTACTTTCTAACCAGCTATTAATTATGCCCTCTCTTTCCTGCTTTTTGCAGTCTTCATATTTTCCCAGAATATATTCTCCTGATATTTTTCCATCGGTCATATAAGATACACGATCACAACGACTAGCAACCTTACTATCATGCGTTACAATCAGAATACTCATTCCCTCTCTGTTCAATTTTACAAACTCTTGCATAATTTCTTCCGAAGATGACTTATTCAATGCTCCGGTCGGTTCGTCTGCCAGCAAAAGTTTCGGTTGATTCATGATAGCTCTGCAAATACATGCCCTTTGAAGTTGACCGCCTGAAACTTCTGTTATTTTTCTCGTTTCAAGTCCTGCAATTCCAACTTTTTTCATGATTGCAGATGCTTCGTCCTTTAACTGTGCTTCACTTTTTCTATTACCTTTTTTTGTTTTCTGGCTTTGAAGTGCAGGAAGTATAATGTTATCGATAAGATTTAAGTTTGGGAGCATATTCATCTGTTGAAATACAAACCCCATTTTGTTTAGGCGCTCCTCGGCTCTTTGATCTTCTGAATAGGTACAAATATCGTTTCCGTCGAAAAATACCTGGCCACTATTTGGTTGATCCATTCCTGACAATTGATATAATAACGTGGATTTACCTGACCCCGATGGTCCCATAATCGCAACCATCTCACCTTTTTCCATAGAAAAGTTAACATCAAATAATATATTATCTTTACATAATCTAATTGCTTTCATCACTTCGTTCATATTTACTCTCTTCCTCTGCAGCATTCTACAGCTTTGATATGATTGATTCCGTTACTACCCAGAAAAACTGCCAATATTGTAGCTACACCGCCAATTATCATATTGATTATGATGGTCCCAACATGAAAAACAAATTTGAATCCTACTGCGCCTAGGGATTGTAATGCAATTCCACAAATATTCTCTCCCAATACGTAACCCAAAAATGTTCCAAGGACAATTCCTACTATTACATAGGGTACACAAGCTTTCCAAAAACTTTTCTTTATATCCGAATTTTTAAGTCCAAGTGCTTTTTCTATTGAGATCTGATTCCTTTGGTTTGCAACTATCATTCGAACGAATAACATAATCACAAGCAAAATAATCACACAAGCTATGATTTTAACCAAAACAGATACGTTCTGCACCTGCTTCAGTGTCGGTCCATAAGTCCCCTCAATTCTGGATGCAATATCTACCACTTCCGCTCCTTTGGCAGTATATTGGTCCATAAATTCCTTTTGGTCTGCATTCTCAATCAACGTTACATAGGCAATTCTCCACATGACATTTTCCGTATTTGCTAAGTTTTCTGTAAAGATCTTTGCTGTTTTTCCACCATTTGTAATATCGGAATAAACTCCAGATATTGTGCACTTCTTATATTGTCCCGCCTTTTTTACAAAAAACGTATCCCCAGGTTCAAGTTTTAATTCTTCCGAGAACAAATAAGACAATGCCACTTCCCCTTCCTTGGCTGGCGCACAACCTTTACTATAAGTAACTGCAAAACGCTTATGATTGCCGTACTCCATCAACATATTCATAGTCGTTCCATCATTTAGTTTTACAGGTGTAGAACTTGTCTGGTAAAGGGCATATTCTTCAACATTGGAATCCTCAGACAATATTTGATCTATTCTATTAAAATCCTCTCTACTTCCTACATCCTCACGTAGATCCATTCTCATTTGTGCATTTCCAATTCCCATATAAGTCACAAACTCAGGTGCAGAAAGTGTACGATACAGATTTGATGGTATCATCATCAAAAATACGGCTAATGCCGTCACAATAGCGATGCAAAGTCTATTTTTTTTCTTTTTTCCTTCTCCAGCAGTTCCGGTAAGTGCTTTGATTGCTGTCATCTCATTCAGTTTTCGCAGTAGACGAAGTACGAATAAAACAATTGCGCCTCCAATCAGTACCGCACTAAGCACTGCAAATAAATACTTTTCCAATCCATTTCTAGATACCCCATATAACTTTTGCATCTGAGACGAAAGAGGCCCGAACATAACAATTGATAAAACAACCCCCAATACCGAACCAACAAAAATTAACCATCCATATCTTCTAAGAAACATGGAACGAATATCTTTTCTTGATATGCCGACAGCCTTTAACATTCCTACTTCGTTTGCTTCCGATATCACCCTAGTTAACAGCATGAAGCGGATACACGCCAAAGAAATCAGTAAAACTAATAGACTTATCAATAGAATAATAAAAATCATGATACCGTCCGACAAAGTGTTCATAATTTTTACTAAGGGACCGGTAACTGCTGGGCCATTCATCGGAAGATTTGCATTTTCATAAGCTGTTTTAAACGCATTACTATCTACTCCCTCATGAAATAAAAACTCAATCAGGTATTCCTCACTTCCCATCCATTTGAATTTCTCATAATCTTCTTCACATACAAGGAAGCGCTTAGACGATGCCATCATGGAGTTCATTTGTGAATCCCTGATAAATCCTGCGACTATGAGTTCTTGCTCTCCAATTTTTAAAACATCACCGGTTTTTACATTGTAAATGGATTCATAACATACTGGCACATATACCTGTCCTGGAAGCACATCCGGAAGTTTATTATTTAGGTCAATCATATAATCAAAGCCGTCGCCCTGTACACTAAGTCCATTATCCTGTGCACTATCTAACAAAGACTGTCCAGCTAACGTAAGAATACTATTATCAAGATTTAAAAAATGATGTACCTGAAAGTCAGCAACCTCCTGCCGTTCTCCGGCAAAGCGTTCTAACTCTTTGGTATCAATTTCTCCCATATGCATCTGCAGAAAATCCGGTGTCTTAGCCACTTTCATAAGATGATCAATGGCCCCTGTAAGATTAAAAAAAAGCATTGTTGTAAGTGAAATCATTGCTATTGATATTGCTACGAATACTGTAAAACTTATCGTAGCAAATCGATCTCTTTTCCATGATTTTTT
>JAQXNU010000176.1 GCA_029098165.1 Clostridiales bacterium | reverse complement strand
TTCGT
Organism: Clostridiales bacterium; assembly: GCA_029098165.1. GTDB lineage: Bacteria > Bacillota > Clostridia > Lachnospirales > Lachnospiraceae > Lachnoclostridium. The sequence continues at coordinate 7,286 of JAQXNU010000176.1, read as the reverse complement.
CTTACCTATGGTAACTCCGATATCTTTCATCTTTATACAATGCAAGCCACATGCACCATGTTCACTGCATAATTCTAGTTCTGTCTGTTTTGGTTTCTTATCCATAACCTAACCTTCCTGTTAAGTAATATCTACTCTACGAACTTTTCTTTATTTTAATGCTTCTTTAAGCATTTCCAGATTGCTGCGCATTCCATTAAGGTATGCATCTTTATCAGCCTTACCTGTAACTAAAGAATCCATAACATAAACTTTAGCATTGGTTTCCGAAGCAACACGATTGGCAACAAGGGTACTATATTGTGCCTCCGTAAATAAATACTGAATGTTATGAAGTTTGATTTCTTCGATCACTTCAGCTAACTCACCAGCACTCAATGCTGATTCTGAATCCGTCTCTACCACACTAACAACTTCCATATTCAGCTGCTGTGCAAGATACGCAAAGGCATCGTGGAAAATAACAATTTCCTTTCCATCAGCAAGCTCTCTGACGTCTGCAAATTCCTGTTTAAGTTCTTTTACCTTACCAATATAAGCTTCTGCATTCTTTTTATAGATAGTTGCATTCCCTGTATCATATTGACTAAGATAAGCTGCTACTGTATTGATCTGCTGCTCATATAAGTCCATATTCATCCACACATGACCATTAATATCACTATGAAGGTGATGGTCATGGTCGTGTTCCTCTTGTACATGGTCTTCGTGTTCGGGTTCTTCATGGTTGTGGTCTTCATGGTCTTGATTCTCATGGTTGTGGTCCTCTCGGTCATGTTCTTCAAGATCTTGTTCCTCATGATCGTGGTCTTCATGGGCATGGTCCTCATGAACTTCTTCCGTTTCCACCTCATGTTCCTGCTCCGTATGAATTTCTTCACTATCTTCATCGTGACTATGGTCATGAGAAATTCCTTTCAAAAAGTTCATCCCTTCACTTGCATTGATTACTTGAAGCTCTGGATAGTTATTGATAACCTCCTCCATAAATTCTTCCATCTCACCACCATTTAAGATGGCGATATCTGCTTCTGCAATTTCTCGCATATCCTTTGTTGTCAACTGATAATCGTGTACACAGCCTGTCTGATTCTCTGTCAGATTGATTACTTTTACGCCATCTACTCCATCGACAAGGTTCAAAGTCAATACATACATTGGATAGAATGATGTCAAGATCACTGTTTCATCTTTATCATTGCTTGATACACTCGTATTTACCTTAGAAGTACCAGCTATCTTTACAATAACAAAGCTTATCACACAGAACACAAGCATAATGCATGCTAAAAAGCCTGTCTTACGTTTCATCTCATCTCACCTTTATTAACCTTCTAATATACACTCCGCTTTACTTTCATCTCCTCCAAGGAAGAATGAAATTATAAAGCCAACTCCAAATGTGACAATGCTCACAGCTACACTCGTCACATTAATTGTTGTAACACCAACACTCATATAAATCGCAATTGGAGATGCTGTGATTAGACCAAGAATTGCATAGAATGTTTTTACTTCAAAACGACTTAATAAAAATTCAATCAATTTTGCAATTGCAAAAATTCCGATAACGATTCCTAGACCAAATGGTAACAATATTCCTATGGAATTCAATAGTTCTGTACGATTAAATGGGGATAAAGCACTTGTACAACGATTAATGGTCTGAAGAATTGGATTATAATATCCAATTGTCAGCAAAATCATCGATCCACTTACCCCTGGAATCACCATAGTAGCTGATGCTAAAACTCCAATAAAGAATAACTTCATCACTTCAGCAACAGACAACTGAATCTCAATATTATTAGAATCCTTCTGCCCGATAATCTGTAAGCCAATAATCAATGCAAAGAAAAAGAAAAATAGGATAAGTCCGATACCATCCGTTCCTTTTCCCTTTACCTTTTTTAAGATTATTGGCAATCCGCCAAGAATTAGTCCTACAAATAATGAACCAGTTTGTAAAGGATACTTTTCAAACATCGGTTCAATAATACGAGATACTCCTACAATTGCAATTACCATACCAATTGCATATGGTAATAAAGTTAACATGCTCTTTTTAAACTGTTTAAATAAGTTGGTGACAGATCCTATAATCTGGTCATATATTCCCATGGATACTGCCATCGTCCCCCCACTAACACCTGGTATAATATTAGCAATACCAATTAAGATACCTTTTAGAATGTCTTTTATAAGCCTCATACGTTGTCCTTTCTTCTAAGAGGGTGGTTTTATTATATTTCACTAAAGCATATGGTATGGTTTAGTCGTAATTTACATGCAAGTATATCATATTTTGGTGGGATTAGCAATTGCGGAAAGTAAGTTGAAATAGACAAAGCCCTATATGAATGTTTAATATCAATTCACATTCATATAGGGCTCTCTTATTTGTACGAACAACGACCACAAAAAGAGACAAGAATCGCGTCTCTTGTTCTGCCCAATCATCTCTATAATCTGAATAATTCGCTGAGCTTGTTTCTCAGGATTAGTCATTATCCTTCTTATAATGATAAGTATCTACAATCTGAGCGATATGACTACGAATATCCTCTGGTTCCTCAATTACATAGTCATATAAATCATCTAATTGCTTTAAGAACTTTTCATCATCCATTGCAATCGGCTTTCCAATGTGAATTAATGAGTTTGCAGTGTCTTGCATGCCTTCCTCTTCCATTAAAAGTTCTTCGTATAGTTTTTCTCCTGGTCGAAGTCCCGTAAATGTTACCGCGATCTCTTCATTCGGTTCATAACCGGATAATCTTATTAAATTATTCGCTAGGTCAAGAATCTTAACTGGTTCTCCCATATCCAATACAAAGATTTCTCCACCTTTCGCATATGCTCCTGCCTGTAATACAAGTGATACAGCTTCTGGTATAGTCATAAAATACCTTATAATATCAGGATGAGTTACTGTAACTGGCCCGCCTTCTAAAATTTGTTTTTTAAATAATGGGATCACACTTCCATTACTTCCAAGAACATTACCAAAACGTACAGCAACAAAATCTGTTTTTGAGCGTTTGTTATAAGTTTGTATAATCATCTCACAGATTCGCTTTGTTGCACCCATAATGTTGGTTGGATTGACTGCTTTATCTGTGGAGATAAGTACAAATTTCTTTACTCCGTATCGATCTGCAGCCTGCACTACTTTTAAAGTACCAAATACATTATTCTTCACCGCTTCATTAGGACTCACTTCCATTAATGGAACATGTTTATGAGCAGCAGCATGATATACGATGTCTGGATGATACTCTTCAAAAATCTTATTCATTCGTTTTGTGTTACGAACGGATGCAATCAAAACAAGTAGATCAAGAGCTGGAAAGTCATGTAATAACTCTTGTTGAATATCATAAGCATTATTTTCATAAATATCAACAATAATAAGTTTCTTAGGTTTATGTGCTGCAATCTGTCGCGACAGCTCTGAACCAATAGAGCCACCACCACCAGTTACCATGACCACTTTATTCGTCACATATCCCATAATGGAATCTATATCTACCTTTATAGGATCACGTCCCAATAAATCTTCAACTTGAACATCTCTTAATTTAGCTGTACTAACTTCACCATTCACTAACTGATAAATTCCTGGTAATATCTTAAGCTTGCAATTAGTTTCTTTACATATTGTAACAATCTCTCGTATTACTGTCTTAGGAACAGATGGCATCGCAATTGTAATCTCTGTAATACCATACTTTTCAGCATTTAGCAAGATTGTATCTCTATTTCCAACAACACGAATACCATGAATATACTTTCCTATCTTATTGGAATCATCATCAATAATACATTTAACATTTTTATTTAAATGATGACTGTTTAGCATTTCTTTTATGATTACATTACTAGCCTCACCAGCACCAATAATCATAACATTCTCACCTTGGGCTTCTCTTCTTCTTCTTAATAAAAGTCTTATAGCACGATATGCCATTCGCGACATTGCTGTAATTCCTATTAAAAAAATCCCATATAATATGTAATAAGATCTAGGAATTGGATACTTAAGAATTTTAAATCCAATAAACTGAACAACTGAGACTAGTATACCAGCCATAACAATATTCTCTAATTCAACAAGCCCAACAAATTGCCACATACTATGATAAAGATGAAAAACGTAATAGATAATAAATACCGTAATAATTCCAATTGGCATAAAGTTCCAAATGCTATCTATAAAAGTTGTTGGTATATTATTTACACTAAAATCAAATCTAATTCCTATTGCTAAACAACTTGTAATGATAGCTGTAGCACAATCTATTAATAGCATGAAGGCTCGTCGAAAAGCGAGCTTTTTTTCCTTCATATTCTCCTCCGTGTAGCATATTTATTCATTTTCGTAAGCCTCATATAGTATAACATAGCATTATATATTAATCAATATGACTGTAGCTTAAGTTATCAAGTAAGCGTCAAATCCTACGCTCTTCCACTAATAAAGCGTCGCTTACTTGCGACGCTTACTGTTGCAATCAACTGGTAATGTCTTTGACCATGGCATAAGTGAATCCAGCTGAGATAGCTCTATATTTCCTTGTTCATCTATGAGTTTAACCAGCTGCTCTAGTATGTACTTAACGTAATAATACACATTTAATCCATTTGCCCTGGCAGTTTCTGTGATACTATAAATGATAGCACTTGCTTGGGCTCCACGAACTGTATTGATCGTCACCCAATTTTTTCGACCTAGAGTGAAATTTCTAAGTGCTCGTTCTGTGGCAGAATTATCGATTGGAACCTCGCCGTCAGTCAGGAATACCTTCAGATACTTCTCTTGGTTAATGCTGTACACAAGGCCTTTGCCTGTTTCACTTTTAGGGAGCACTAATCCTTGCTGGAATACTTCTTTTATCCACGCAAAATACTCCTCCACCAAAGGTTTGATGTAAGATTGACGTTCCTTTTGACGAGCTTCTGGAGTAAGCGTTTTCAATGCTCCTTCCAGTTTGTAGATGGTCCCAATGCGTGCCAATGCTTTGTATGCCACGGAAGATTGGATTGCTTCAGCATTCCCTTTTTCCATTGCCTTGATGGCATTGGCAAAGTGGCGTCTGGCATGTGCAAGACAGTTCGCATTTATCAGACCTTCGAGTTCCCTGTCGAGCTTATGGTACTGCTCTAGGCCATCCGTCATCAGGACTCCATTGAAATCCTTGTAGTATTCCTTAGGATGATCACTGTGCCTAGTCTTTTGATACTCATACACAATGATCTTAGGAACTGGGCTAAGCTCTCCGGTAAGATGAACCCACATATAGCTCTTACTTCCTGCAGGTCTATCATCATGGATTACTTCCAATGGTGTCTCATCACTTTGGTTGACATGCGCTTTTAGCTGCACTGCTTTCATCTGGTCATATATCGGTTGGAAGTATCTTTCCGCTAACCACACCATCCAGTTGGACATGGTCTGTTTTGATAGGTGAAGACCATTTGCTTGGAACTCTCTGGACACGCGATCCAATGGATTGCTGTTTACATACTTTGAGTTCACGATTGCAGCTACCAAGGAAGGCGTTGCAATACTGCCACGATACAAGGTGCTTGGATGATCACCACATAGGAACTCATCCTGATGCAGACCATCCGTTCCAACGTATACTTTTATGATGTGCTTTTCAGCAATCCACTTGCCAGGTTCAAACCGAAGTTGCCAACAGATTTCATCCGGCATGCTTTTATAGTTTCCTTCACCAAAAAGGCGGTTCAATTTTTCTTTGGATACGTCATGAGGGATTTCTTCCTGAGGGAACTCTTTTAAATCCTCTTCACGCTGTCCTTTCTTCTTTGGCTTGCGTGTAGGTTTTAGTTGCTGGACAACAACTTCCTCCATCGTTGGTTCTGGACTCTGTGCATTAAAACAAGCTTCCGCTTCATTAAAGAAGGAAATCTGGCCTGCGATTTGATTCAACTTTTCGGTATGTCTTCCAAAACGTTCCTGGTTTGCAAGGCGAATCTGCTCTATCAGGTTTTCGTAATCATGTTCAAGTTTATCCAGACGATCCTGCATCTGGTAGATGACATTGTTCTTTGTCTTATCGTCCATGCGATTCAGTTGATCTGAGGTAAATTTTTTGCACATACACATCGTCCTTTCTTACTTTATTCTACCAAAAAAGTATGAAAAAAGCGAATTCTAGTACGGATTCCATTCGTCAAGTTGCCTATGGATGAGACTCATCCAGATAGATTCTACTAGGCTAGAAATATAAATATAGAAAAAACAGAAGTGTTCAAAAAACAAGCCGAAAAGTGGTGTATATGTGCATTCTCAAGCACAAGAATCCGTGTCAAGACAATGGTTTGAAGCATGGTAAAGTGCAAGAATTATTTCTACGTTTTTACCAAAAAGTTTAACATACCTTTCGTGGATGGACTTCCTTAATCTTTGGTTCTAGCGGATTTAGACCTAACATCAGCAGGTGGAATTGTTCTTCCGTCAGCTCCCTCGCTTCCTCTTGACTCCTTGGCCAAGAAAGAGATCCATCTTCAAACCTCTTATATAAGAGCAAGAATCCTGATCCCATCCATAGCAATCCTTTCATGCGATCCGAACGCCTTCCACAAAAGAGGAACAAGGTTCCTTTTTCAAACGGATTCCAGTGATACCTTGCACCGATGATTTGAACCAATCCATCGATGCCCTTGCGAAGATCAACAAAACCGCATGCAATCACAACACGACGGATTCCTGCAGCATCCTCAAGCATGAGACACCTCCTGAAGAATCCGTGTTAGCAGTCGGTCTGAAATGGAGTCAGAAAATGCAACCGTTGCCTGTTTGGATTTAATCACTGCAACCGGCTGGAAAGAATAAGATAATTCGCTGCTTGATGTATCAGGATGAAAAGGAATTTCAGCAAACGTAATGTTATCTGTTGTAGTCTCATTTGACGGAATACATGACAGCGTGGCATTTGCTGTAACTGTCGTTTGCTCATATGTATTTCTACGAACTTTACGAAGCCAGTAGTAATAGCTTTTAGAATTAACTCCGTTCTCTTTGAGCCATTGGCATGCTGGCTGACCTTTCGGACGATTCTGACATTGTTGAATGATCCGAGTCCACTGTGCTAGTCTGACTTCATGAGTAAATTTATCCATACTTATAATCCGCCTTTCTGCGAAAGGCACCAATGCGTCATGAAACATGTTGGCTACCTTTCACTTTTCTATTCTATCTTCCTTCTGATATATTACTTTATAAGACTGACACACTACAGAACACGTGGAGGTGAGTG
>JAQXNU010000175.1 GCA_029098165.1 Clostridiales bacterium | reverse complement strand
TCTCTGAACTCCTTGATTTTACTGGCTTTTATAAGCACGAGACGGGATTCGAACCCGCGACCCTCGCCTTGGCAAGGCGATACTCCACCACTGAGCCACTCGTGCATGTTTTATTTTGTTTGTGTTGTTCTCAACCGAACAAGATGTATTATAACGGATTAAAAAGTGTTTGTCAACACTATAAATATATTTTTTATTATCCAATTTATACCACCTAAGTTACTTATATATCTACTATTTTCAACTTGTGATTCATATGATAAATAAAAAAGGCATTTCCATGTCGAGTATCAATAACATTACCCTGGAACATATCACTCTGCTCAATGATTCAAATCAGCTGATCATCACGATTCCATTGGATCATCTTTGGGATTCCATTATAGATTATGAATTTGCTTATATTAATGCTTATTTAAAGGTTCCGCTAGATCAAAACCAACCGATGACTACATTACTCCTTAGCCTTCATCAGAAATTTCCGACAGGTAAGATTTCTGCTCACTTAAAACGAGTTACCCTGAATGCAACCTTTCATGGTACTGTCGATAAATCAAAGAAGATCACTGGATTCTCCACCATCCTCTGTTATAACCAAGGGAAATCGTAATACCGATTTACTCGTTGTTTACGAAAATCAAAAAGGAAGCTCCTAACATATTCGCTTCCTCTCTGTATTACATAGTTATTCTTTACTAATGAATAAGATTCCTAAGGTATTTGGTCCACAGTGGCTAGAGATCACACCACCTGCTTGGGTAACCAAGATTTCTTTGAAATAATTTAATTCCTTTAAATATTCATAGACCTTTGTTTCAATCGCCTTATCGATACCCGAGTGAGTGATAAATACACGTTGTGGATCTGCTTTTAATAAATCATCATGCAAATCTTTCGCATAGTTCATGATTACCATTTCAAGCTTTCCACGATACTTTTTATCAACACTCATTTTACCATTGCGCACTACGATCATCGGTTTTAATTTTAAGGTATTGCCAAGGAGAGCAGTTACCGAATTGCATCGACCACCTCGGTGCAGATAAGTCAGGGTATCTACCACGAAGGATGCCCTTACTTTATTTTGTATTGCTTCGATTTCCGCTACGATTTCTTTGGCACTTTTACCTTCTTTTGCAAGTTCTGCCGCCTTTAATACTTGTAAGCCGATCCCCGTCGACAGATTTAAGGAATTAATGACGTAGACATCATCATACTCCAGCTCCTCTGCTGCAGTTCGAACGACCTGACAGGTTACCGACATATCTTCTGAAATTCCAAAAAAGATGACTTCTTCTTGGTTTTCTTGACATATCTTTAATACATTCATCACATACCCAAGTTCCGGTGAGGCTGTCTTCGGTGTTTTCGCAACGCGATCTGACCACTCATAGATTTCTTTCGGTGTTATTTCAACTCCATCCATAAAACTTTGAGAATCCAATACTATATTTAACGGTATGATTGTAATATCATATTTATCGATCAGTTGCTTACTTAAATCGCTTGTACTATCTGCTATTATTCTGACATTTCCCATAAAATTAGACACCTAGCCCCTCTGTTTACAGATTTTCTTATTTATAAATGATAGTCTTCCCAATATTTATTGTCAACCTAATAGTTATTTTTAACCATTTATGTTATACTTCATACTATAAAAATAGATTTGGAGGTAATTTCATGGCACTTCGAACTGTTTTCTCGGATACGGACTCACAAAATCAGCCATTGCCCGAATATCCACGTCCAACTATGGTACGCGAAAGTTATATAAATTTAAATGGCACTTGGGATTATGCGATTACTTCTTCTGCAGACATTCCGAAAAAATATGATGGTAAGATCATCGTACCGTTCTCCCCAGAATGTGAGCGTTCTGGAGTCAATCGGCAACTAAAGCCAAAGGAATATCTATGGTATCATCGTACCATTACCGACCCACGCGTGGACCCGACAGAACATGTTTTATTGCAATTTGGAGCAATCGATCAGTACGCCAGGATTTACGTAAATGGCCATTTTGTTATGAGTCACACTGGCGGCTATCTTCCATTTACGGCGGATATCACGAAGTATCTTCATAAAAAACAAAACTCGCTTACGATTCTAGTCCGTGATGTAAGCGATAGTTCCTACCATTCTCGTGGAAAGCAGAAGCTTAAGCGTGGTGGTATGTTTTATACTGCACAAAGTGGAATCTGGCAGACCGTTTTTATGGAATGTGTTCCAGCCACTTATATTCAAGCAGTGAAAATCACCCCGAATTTTGATGATAAAACGGTAGAGGTTCAATTACATATCCATAAATCAAAATTGCTTGCTTATCCGAAGACGAGTATTACCATTCATCTTCCGCCCCATAATCAGACGATGTATTTTAATCTGGAAGATCGTGTGGTGATTCCGATTCCAGATGCCATTGCCTGGACACCGGAGAACCCCCATCTCTATTATGCGACGATTACCTGTGGAAACGATCAGGTGAATACTTACTTTGCCATGCGTAAGATTTCGGTAGAGCCCGATTCTTCTGGTATCTTGCGCCTTTGCTTAAACAATCAGCCTTATTTTCAAAATGGCCTTTTAGATCAAGGATATTGGCCCGAAAGTTTATATACACCGCCTTCGGATGAGGCCATGGTCTACGATATCACAACTGCAAAAAAGCTCGGATATAATCTGTTACGTAAACATGCAAAGATAGAACCAGAACGCTGGTATTATCACTGTGACAAGTTAGGAATGCTTGTCTGGCAAGACATGGTGAATGGTGGCTCCACTTACCATACCTGGTTTGTAACTTATTTTCCAACCATCTTTCCAAAACTTGCGACCATGGTAAATGACAATAATTATTACCTTTCCTCTCGAATCCATAAAAAAGGACGCGAAGAATATATCAATGAGATGCGCGCCACCATAAATTATCTGTACAATCATCCATGCATTGTCATGTGGGTAGCATTTAACGAAGGCTGGGGGCAATTCCATACCAAATCGATTACCAAGAAGATCAAACGTTATGATCCAACCCGACTCGTCGACTCCGCAAGTGGATGGTTCGATCAGAAATGTGGTGATGTAAGAAGCTTGCACATTTACTTCACTCCATTTAAATTCCGACCACAGAACCGTGCCCTGATCCTATCTGAATTTGGTGGATACACCCTTCGAATTCCGAAACATACCTATTGTGATTCCACCTATGGATATCGACACTATGATACAAAGAAAGCCTTAACCAAAGCTATCACATCCACATATGAAAAGAAGATCCTCCCCGGCATCTCCAAAGGCCTATCTGCTACCGTTTATACCCAAGTTTCCGATATCGAGGACGAAATCAACGGTCTAATGACCTATGACCGAAAAGTCATCAAAGTCGATGAACCAAAAATCCGTACCATGAACCAGAAATTATACGAACGATTTTCATCGGATACAAATAAAACAAAGCTATAAGCCACCTAACAAACACTTAACATACGATGCACATATACGAAAAGACTTATAAAACAGTAAACAAACACTTCCTATACGTCTCACCTATACGCGAAGCTCTGAATAACAGCAAAAATAAGCGTTTCACATTGAATATAATATACTCAAGCTGAGAAAAACGACTAAATTGAACACTTCACCCCGTACACACATAATACGTCGCTGTGAAAAACAGCAAAACAGCAACGAGCGAGGAGAGACAGTGGGACTATATAAGAATTGGGCTAAGTCCGGCCGTCAGGGAAAGGCAGCCAAATACTTATATAGTCCCACTGCCTCCCTCGCTCGTTGCGCTTTTTGCTGTTTTTCACAGCCCCAACTTGGGAGTAGGGGTGGAGTTTTCATTTAGGAATTGTTCCAGTGCCTGAGTGTTGAACTTTGGGCGGTAGTGTTTTTTCATGTAAGCAATGTTACGTTCCGTTGCCCAAACATAATGACGAGATGTAATCTTTCCTGTAATGTCATATAACTCATTTTGTATCTCGATTGCACAATGTTCTTTTTCCTTATTGATCATAATATAGGAATGAGTAAGATGGTTATGTAGATAATCTGCCAGCCAGTAACAGCCCCCTTGAAGAAATAATTCCTCTCGAAACGAAGTACCATAATAGCTTTTTATCTTTTGTATGATTTCCTCATAACGGTCAAAATCATACAAAAAAATCATTCTCCGAATCATGCATTTATTTATGATATCATCGGTTTCCCAAACGCTCTTTATGGCGAGTGTTTTTACCCCTTACTTCGATTCCCGCGACTGTTGATCACGAAAATAGACTAGGCAGCATTATTGATTTTTTTCTTTACTTTTTTCTTTTTCGTTCTCCTTCTCTATGCTCTTTTGTTCCATGATTACTTCCAGATAACCTCCGGAGATGATACCTGCTGGCAATGCAACAAATGCAATTCCAAAAAAGGCGGAGACCATACTAAACAATCTTCCATAAACCGAAGTTGGATAGATATCTCCATACCCCACAGTTGTCAAGGAGATGACTGCCCAGTAAATCGCGTCAAAGAACGTTGGAAATGTTTCCGGTTCGATCTGAAATACAATCACCGCAGACACAAAAATATAAGATGCCGCAATTACCAGTACCGTTAACAACACCTTTTTCTGCTTCTGTAAGATGACATAAATGATATTAAAGCTACTAGAATATTTTAATAGCTTAAATATACGGATACACTTAATCACTCGAAAGAGACGCATCGTATCAAAAGCTTCAATCATTCTCATTCCACCAAAGAATGCTGGTAGCGTTGAAATGATCGCTAGCAAATCTAAAATTGCATGAAGACGGAATGGGTAGATCAAAAAAGCTCTTCGATCTGTGATATGCTTATATCGATATTTAAAATCTGCCGTCATCCATCTTAGGATATAGTCAATGAGAAAAATGATTCCTGCGATGATGTCGATCGTATAGAACGCCTCATGATCTTCCTTAAACATAAGAGACGATAAACTGATGATCGTGACCATAATTACAATCGCATTATAAATACGATTGGCGATGGAACGCTTTTTCCCATTGCTGATCAACGCATAAATTTTCTTTCGAAACTCTTTCATAGTGATATTTAAGTCCTCCAAAAATACCTTTTATCTAAAGATATTTTTTATTACTGTACTGGTCATTTTTTCTTTATTATATACCTATTCTCAAGTTTCATCAACAAAGTTAGCATTTACTTGTTTTTCGCAAAATCACGGTACGTATCCACCATAGACAGGTAAGAGCAATCCATGAATATAAACAAATAAACTTAAGAGACGTAATCGTTGAACTGATTGTTACATAGGTGGAAGAAACTACTTTTTCATGTCTCAACATAATCATGATCATCGTATTCTCTGTTAAATCAAACAGCATGCGCATCGTGATTAGTGCATACGCTATTCTTTTAATCTGCTTCTGCTGAATTTTGGAGTTAAGATATGCCTGTACGAGCCATAAAAAGATGATAAATCCCAAATCCACCAATAGATAACTTTGATAATGTCGCATTCCCTCGGCACCAATATGTAAAAATGTCTGTGTTACGATATCATAATTGTATGTAAACTGCATATCAAACAGCTTAAACTGTTTATAAAACTGAGTAATGCCTGGAATTCCTAGTTCCGTTCCATACATAATCACCAAACTAACCATTAATCCGATACCAAAGATGATTCCGCATCTTTTCTTCATGTTAACTTCCTTTCTATCTTACGTTTTCTCTTAAATCAGCGATCATTCCCATGACATTCTTCCCTGCTCTACAGTAATAAGAACAAGTTCCACATTGAATACACTGATCTGGGTGATAGGCCATCACCTCTGTGTATTTTCCATTTTCCATGAGTTGAATCATCTTTCGTACGTCAAGATTCATTGGACAGTGTTTGGTACATTCTCCACACTTTACACATTTTGCAAAATCATCAAACACATTCCCATAGGAATATCCAATAAAATTTGTTTTTTCCGTAATCACACTTGTCTCGGTCAGTGGCTCTGCCATCATTGCTCCACCACCATAATATGCTACTTTTCTTTCCTGCTTTCTAAATACTCGTTCAAGAACTTGTTTTGCGTTACTACCAAGATACGCTTTGACGACTTTAGCTTCACCTGTCGTTAAGTCTGCCACGGTCAGATATCGACTTTGAAAGCTTTTCTGTTCCATAACGATTTCACCAATAGCTAATACGGTCTGTACATTAAGGACCAGAATCCCTTTGTCTGCTGGAATCTCCTCTGATGCCAGTTCTTGACCAAGTACTTGCTGAATCAATAGTTTCTCAGCCCCCATTGGGTATCGGTTTGGTACTTGATAGCAAGTGATTTCACTGCTAGGTATCGCTTCCTTCGATGCAAGGATTACTTTTTGAAATGGAATACAAGAGCTTAACAGCTCAATTCCCATATGAACTTCTCTTTTCTTATTATGTAACAGCCATTCATCATGCAACAATCCTGGATCACATTCGACTGCATTGATGATGAGAACTTTGGATTTCGATCTACTCTTATAAACGGTTCGTATTTTTTCATACGTGGAAAATCCATTTCCGCTTAGTCCAGTGAGATTACTTTTTTGTATCCGTTCTAATATCTCTTCTGACCTAAAATATTGATAATTCATTTTTGTTTTTTCAGGCTCAGTTAAGTCAAGGAATTCCATTGGTTGTTCTAATCGAACTAGCTTAAACACTTTTCCTTTTACCTGACTACCTCTTACTTTGCCATACTTCTTTTTTGACTCCTTTTGAATTAACTTTAGTATCTTATTCTTGCGAACTAACTTCTTTCGAATAATTGGCTCCATCGCTTGCCTCCATATTACTAATAATAAAATTGTGAACATGTTTCTTAAGCAATGTCTTATAATCTTTCGTCTCATTATTTACGGTATGATACATAAAAAATGGGGCATATAATTCCATGGACATTACTGTTGCGTCGTTGTCTTTTAAGATTCCCTGTTGAATTAAGGATTGGAAGATTTCTGCCTGACATATGACTGGCATTTCAATAAAAAACTGCTGATAGAGTGCAGCCAGTTCCTGATTCTTAAACTGTTCCATGATCAGGATCTTTCTGAATTTGGTAATCCATTCATCCTTAGTCTGGAATTCAAACATTGCCATGCACAACTCTTCAAGATTGTCCCACTGCATATCCTCAATTCCTATCTTCGTATACTGTTCCACAAATCGCTTTTTGGATTCTTCAAGAATGGCTTCAAGGATTGCCATCTTTCCTTTAAAATGTTTATATAGCGCGCTATTAGTTACCCCTACTTTATCCGCGATTGCTCGAACGGAAACCGAATCGTATCCATAAACAGAAAATAACTCTAACGATTCTTTGATAATCTTTTCTCTTGTTGTCATTGTTCTTTCCCTTTCACGTGAAGTGAGCAGTTGCTCACCTAATATATTAGTTAGCAACTGCTCACTTGTCAAGTATTTTTTTCATTTTTTTATATTTGGCTTGTTTGGCTCCATTAGATTAAATTGTTGTTAATACAATGATGAAAAGGAGTGTCGTTTTATCGCTAAACGCGCTTCGTTTTTTGAGGTGAGAGCATAGTGCGCTTTTATTTATAACAAAAATATATTGTTTCTCATAAGCAACAGAATGATTTCTTGTCGTTTTGAGCATATACATGTCTACCTATGATTAGTTTAGCCACTGTAATGGTATGATAATGAATTGTTGATCTCAATTAATTACTACTCCTGTAAAAAATCAAGATTTCTAAAAATTACAGGTAGAAACTATGTCGATATCTGTCAAGCTCAGATTACTTTACGTGTAAAAATAATAATATCTTATAAGTTGCCTGTAAATATTTGGGTTGTATTTAGCTTCTTAAACGGAATTTACATGTAAATTTCTTGATTTTCTTAAATTTACACGCAATCAATCATATCCGTCGAAACCAATTAAATCAACTTTGCATGTAATTTTCTCGATTCTCTTAGATTTACCCGTAATTATTCGTATCCATCGAAATCTATTAAATCGATTTACTTAATTAAGGTATATTCACTTTTTCCATATACCAACACTAGCCCCTATGAAAGACATAATAATATTTAATTTGTTTTTTCTTATTCTATCCATACAAACTAACTCCTTAATATTAATCTGCATGATTATACAATAGTTTTAGGGGCTTTTAAAGATAGAGTTTCGGTATGCTATAATGAAGAAGGGTAAATCATGGTTCTTGGTCGGAGTTAAAAATTAGCGATTCTAGTGTCAATAAAGCTTGTGTCTCATATAAAAAGAAGTCTAACAAAACCATATTTTATTACTTACTTCCAGTATTCTTCCCGTTTCTTCATGTTCTTCGTACCATCATATATTGCATAGATACATATTATGCCAGCCAAGACTGCACTGATATACTGCATGATGACGATCCTTGTAAATATCCCAATGCTGATAAAAACAAAAATAAGGGTAAGTCCTCCGAAAATGATACTCTGCAGTTTATATTCTGCCTTCTTATCAATTCTTTTCCGTTGTTCTTTGGTAGACCATAAATATGTATTTAAAAAAATAGATCCCCGATTGCGAATCCCTAAGACTGTGATCACACCACATGCAATTGCTATAACGATCATGATGGAACCACTGATAATCTGCAATGTATCCATTCATTTTCCTCCTTTACTTACTTTTGTTTATTATATCATAAAAAAAGCAGATGCAAAGTCATTCTCCCTAAAATGAAACCATTTTAAGATATCATTTGCATCTGCTCCAAATTCCACATCAATGTTCTAGGTGATTATTCCTTATCTACTGTTGATATTCCACTGAAAGAGTTCGTATCTTTGGAATAGTGGAATACTGTACTTGCTTCACCCGTTATCATACCATCATCGAACTTCTCTCCTTTGTTCAACGGACCATTACCATCCACAAGAGGTTCCATGCCTTCTGGTAACTCTGGTAGGGTTCCGTCTGCCGGTTTTTCAGGCGGTTCTCCATCTGGCATCTTCATTCTATCTGGTAAGGTTCCATCCGGTTTCTTCGTTCCATCTTGCCAAGTTGCATCTGATTGCTCTCCTTCTGCCGGTTTTTCCAATGCTTCTGGTGGTTCCATATTCGGACGGTTACCTTCTCCCATACCACCAAACATCCCTCGAATCATAGAAGATGTATACTGAAGCTGAACCGCATCCTTATAATCCGTAATATTCGTATAAATACTACCGTTCTTATCACCAGTTACTTCAGAAACCAGATACATTGTATAATCCCCTTCCACAAGATCACCGCTGCTAAAAACTAACATCGTAAAATCATTGACTGCCTGGAATGCCTGTACTGGATTTCCGTTAGCATCCTTAATTAAGACGATCTTATCTTCTGTTACTTTTTGATTAAAGCTTAATACCATAAAGTTCTGTTTGGATTCATTGGAAATCTCATCATACATATTACCTGATGCTAATAGTGTACCACCATTTAAATAAATACCAAGGTCAGAATCCACGCCACTATCCGGGCTTTGTGCATTGGCACTTGCGATAACAAAGCCTCCATTTTGAACGATAAATCCATTGGAGTCAATTCCATCCCCTTCGGAACCATTTCCAGAATCGCATATAATAGTTCCTCCATTAATCGTCAGAACCGAAACTCCATCTTCATTCGTATTGATTGCATCATCACAGGAATTGATCGTAATTTCACCGCCATTGATCGTCATATGAAGACCACTCTCGATCCCCTCATTGTCGGCATTCACCGTTAACTTTCCATTTCCTTTGGATTCCCCATTGATATTCAATGATATTTTGGATTCTACTGCAGCATCGAATTTATACTTTTTCTCCGTCGTACCCTCTTTATAAATCTTTGCCACATAAGACCCATTTAACACATTGTTGCTGTCATCTGCTAAGATCAGATTAAAACCAGCATTGGTCGTACTAACCTCTTTTGTCGCTGTTTCTGTATCTTTATTTCCGCATTCATAAGCATTGAGAACTAAGATAGCTGGTGCAACGGAACAAGTGATATCGGCATCTTCTAAAACCAAGTTGACTACAGCTTCGGGATCTTTCTTTGCATCCTCGCCAAGGTCCACAACAATCTGTCCTGCTGATATTGTTCCTGTCACTTTGTAAGTACCTGGTTTTGTTATGGTTATTACCGTATGTTTGCACGCTTCTTCTTCGGTATGTCCATCTTTCTCGGAACCAGCTCCGTACGTATCATCCTTTCCGCTTTCATAATAAATCATATCCGCTCCAGTATGTACTGCACCTGAACGATCTTTTGATATCTCCTTTCCATCCACTAGAATTCTTTCATCACTTAATGTAATCAAAGTCCCATCAAACTTCATATCCTCTGCTTGTTCTATCACTTCGTTGTCTTGGCTAGGGGTTACGGTTTCCGTAGGAATGATATTCTCATTCTTCTTTGTGGAACTGCAGCCTGCCATGGAAATTGACATAAATGTGACTGCTAATGCAATATAAGTTTGTCTTCGTAATTTTTTATGCATATAATTCTCCTTTTTCATAAATTGCTTTCCATTGCTACAAATTTATTTTCTCAAGATTAGTTGCACAAAGCGTGGAAAAAGTGTGAAAAATCTATGATTTTGATTTATCACACTTCCTTTAATTATTCTTCGGTTGGGACAAAGCGGATACGGAATTCCGGCAGCTTCGTTATCTTTGTATAACAATTTACCATCCAGTCTTCATAATCCGTTGTTTCATTTTCCCCGGATGCTGGTGGGGCAAAGATCTTTAGATCTACACTTTGAGCTGACTCTAATGGCTGATTCCAAAAAGCTGGCATGAAATCAATGGTTTTGATACCTGGCGCTTTATAAAACCACATTCCATGAATGCACATCATCAGATTAAGTTCCATCAGATCCTCATCAAAGATAGCTTCAAAAAATACTGGATTCTGTTCCATATCAAATGACACACAGATACCTTCTGCATCTTCACTGCCACCCCATCGAAGATCAACTGGAAAGCTGAGTTCTTCTCCTTTTGTCAAGACAGGCGAAAAGAATTCTTCATGGATAATATCCCGATACTCTTTTAATAAAGGTTGCTCAATTCCAACCGCAGGATTATTCGGATCTGTCATTTCCAAGCCCAAACGTCCATCATCTCGGAATTGATATAAGATAAATCCCGTCAGCCACTGTTCCGCATCGTTCTTGATCAATTCGCAAAACTCACGTACAATCTTCGCCTGATTAATCTGACCATTTACATCTCCATCCGCTTTTAACTCTGACATTACCATTGGCTTTTTTACGCCGCCATTTAACTTTTGAAAGCGATCAAAGCTTCGTTTTGCTAGCTCATATATCTGCTGTGGCGTTTTATTATAGTGGGAGGTTCCTCCATGCTCTGCCACATTATATGGCCAGCCAAAGTGTAAAGATATGTACTTATCCACGGACCAGATATCCGTCTCCTTCACACCTTGGGTAAATTCTTTTTCCTCTACCATCTCTTCTGAGTTTACATCTTCGATGCCACCAATGCAAAGGATCGTAGAAACATTCGGTGCGTATTCTTTGATGATTCGATGAAATCTTATATAAAAATGGCTCTTCTAGGGTGATGGTGGGTTAAAAATGCCATCACCCTAGAAGAGCCCTTATTTTTAGCCTTTTTTGGCATATACAAAATTTCTTTGTCTCTGTGCCCCGTTTTCTACGTCAAAGCGGGGCATAGACAGGTCACACTATCTCTATATGCCCTATAGTTTCAACTTAGCCAATGCATCTGCAAATGCGCTATTGATTGGTTCCTCCTGGGCCTGCATCTTTTTCATATACTTATTGATATCTTTCTTGCTGACACCAGCACCTTCTTTTGTCCTACGTTCCTTAAATGCCCCTAGTTTTTCTTTATAGCCGCAACTGCAGAAGAACGTCTGAGCCTCTCCTTTGCCTCGTAATTCCATCTTCTTATGGCATTTCGGACAACGGGCATTGGAAGTACGAGAAATGGTTTCACGATATCCGCACTCACGATCCTGACAGACATGCATTGTACTATTCTTGCCCTTAACTAACAGCATATTCTTCCCACAGGTTGGACATTTATATTTTGTTAGATTATCATGCTTAAATTTGCCTTCTCCCGTCTTAATCTCGTCAATCAACTGCTGCGTATAGGCTTTGATCTCATTCATAAAATGATCACGTTTTAAGCTACCATCCGCAATTTGAGATAACTTACGTTCCCACTGCGCCGTTAACTCTGGCTTTCTTAGATCTTCTGGTACTAAGTCAAGCAACTGTTTTGCTTTGGAGGTAACATAGATATCCTTTCCTCTTTTCTCAAGTAGGAAGGAAGAGAACAATTTTTCTATGATATCCGCTCGCGTTGCAACCGTTCCTAAACCACCTGTTTCCCCAAGAATTTTAATATCTTCTTTGTTATGGCTCTCTAAATACTTCGTTGGATTTTCCATCGCAGTTAACAACGTAGCTTCATTAAATGGAGCAGGAGGTGTTGTCTTTCCCTCTGTTCGGTTGACACTCTCAACTGTGAGGATCTGATCCTTGCTTAATTCCGGCATACTTTTGGAATCTACGGAATCCTCATCTTCGGATTTTGTGGATGCCATGGAGTCATTTTCGTACACGGCTTTCCAACCAAGAGAGATCACGCGATCGCCTTTTGCCGTAAATATATGTCCAGCAATCTCTACTTTCACAGTGGTCTGCTCATATTCATATGGTGGATACATTACACTCAAGAAACGACGGACAACAAGATCATAGATTTTACGTTCTTCTACTGTCATGTTATCCAGGATGACATACTGTTCCGTAGGAATGATGGCATGGTGATCGGATACCTTGTTATTATCAATAAATGGCATCTTATCGGTAAACTTTTTATTTAACAAAGCGCCTGTTAGCTTCTTGTATGGTCCAATGGATACGGCATCAATTCTTTCTTTTAGAGTTCCTACCATGTCCGAAGTCAAGTAACGAGAATCCGTTCTTGGGTAAGTTAATACCTTATGGTTTTCATATAAACGCTGCATAATATTTAACGTTTCCTTCGCAGAGAAATTAAATCTCTGATTTGCCTCACGCTGCAATTCGGTTAGATCATAAAGCAAAGGCGCATACGTTTTTTTTGCATTCTTTGTTACTTCAATAATCTTACCTTGTGCATTGGTACAGTCTGCAATGATCTTTGCAGCTCGCTCCGCATCAAAGGTACGAGTTGACTTTGATTTTTCTTCCTGCCAGGTTAACTTTAAGAAACTTCCGTTGACTTTCGCATTTACCTTCACTCCATAGTAAGGAACTGGCTGAAATGCTCGAATTTCCTCTTCTCGTTTTGCAATCATCGCTAACGTTGGCGTCTGCACACGTCCACAGGATAACTGTGCATTGTATTTACAAGTCAATGCTCTCGTCGCATTGATTCCTACCAACCAGTCTGCTTCCGCACGAGACTGAGCTGCGCGGTATAAGTTATCATAGCACTTGCCATCTTTTAGATTGGCAAAGCCTTCGCGGATTGCTTTATCCGTAACGGAGGAAATCCATAGACGTTTCACTGGTTTCTGATTTCCTGCCTTCATTAAAATCCAACGGGCAACTAACTCACCTTCACGTCCGGCATCGGTTGCAATGATCACTTCACGAATATCCTGACGGTGAAGCTGAGTTTTTACTACATTGTACTGCTTTTGTGTCTGCTTAATGACCTCAAGCTTAATTGGAGATGGAATCATCGGAAGCGAGCTTAACTTCCATTCTTTGTACTCATCGCTATACTTCTCTGGATCACATAAAGTAACGAGATGACCCAGTCCCCAAGTTACGATATAATCCTTTCCTTCAATTGCTCCATTTATATTCTGATTGCACTTTAACACGCGTGCTATATCACGTCCAACGGACGGTTTCTCTGCTAAAACTAAGATTTTACTCATAATGTCTCCTACTAAATCAATTGATCTTGGCAAATCCAAACGATATTCTATTCGGATTTACAGCTTCTATTGAAGACATTCTATCATAAAATCCGCGATTACGCACTAGAAAAGGCAACACTCCTTAGCTTTCTTGATATTGGTTTAGTACTTCGGCTTCATTTCCTCTTTCTCTTCTCTTCGAATAGAAGCGATAAACTCGCTAAGTTTCATCGAGCCGATATCTCCAACATCTCGTTTTCGAAGCGTTACAATCTCCTCGTCCATCTCATTCTGCCCAAGAATCATCATATAAGGTACCTTATCTAACTGAGCTTCTCTTATCTTATATCCTAACTTTTCATCTCGGTAATCCACTTCGCAACGAATCTCATTTTCTAACAGTTCATTTCTTATCTTTTCTGCATATGGGATAAAACGATCGGAGATTGGTAAAAGTTTTACCTGAACTGGTGATAACCATAATGGGAACTTTCCAGCATAATGCTCAATCAGAATTCCAAGGAATCGTTCAATTGAGCCAAATACAACACGATGCAGCATAATTGGCTGATGTTTCTCTCCATCCGATCCAATGTATTCCAGATGGAAACGTGATGGTAACTGAAAATCAAGCTGAATTGTGCCACACTGCCAAGTTCTCTTTAAGCTGTCTTGCAGATGGAAATCAAGTTTCGGTCCATAAAATGCCCCGTCCCCTTCATTGACTACATATGGAAGGTTCATTTCATCCATTGCCTTTATTAAAGCATTCGTAGCAAGTTCCCATGCCTCATCGCTTCCGATGCTATTTTCCGGTCTTGTCGATAACTCAACATGGTAATGGAATCCAAGCATTCGATATACTTCATCGATTAAGCGTACTACACCCTTGATTTCGTCTGTAATCTGATCTTCTGTCATAAAGATATGAGCATCATCCTGAGTAAAACAACGAACACGCATTAATCCATGTAACGTACCTGAAAGTTCATTTCGATGGACCAAACCTAACTCGCCCATTCGAATCGGGAATTCTCGATAAGAATGTGGCTGCATCTTATAAACCAACATTCCACCTGGACAGTTCATAGGCTTAATTGCATAATCCATGCCATCGATCACAGTTTCATACATCTTCTCCCGGTAATGATCCCAATGTCCAGAAGTCTCCCACAACTCACGATTTAACATCACTGGAGTTGAGATTTCCAGATATCCTTCTCTCGAATGAATCTTTCTCCAATATTCAATCAAAAGATTTTTTAATTTCAATCCCTTTGGAAGTAGAAATGGAAAACCAAGGCCTTCCTCCATTAGTGCAAACAGTCCTAATTCTTTTCCTAACTTTCGGTGATCTCTCTGTCTTGCTTCTTCTAACATCTTTAAGTGTTCTTCTAATTCACTGGCCTTTGGAAATGCAGTACCATAAATACGAGTAAGCATCTTATTCTTCTCATCACCTCGCCAATAAGCACCTGCAATAGAAGTTAGCTTAAATGCTTTCACCAGATTCGTATTTACGATATGAGGACCAGCACATAAATCGATATATTCTCCCTGTGCAAAGAAACTAAGTTCTGCATCTTGAGGAAGATCCTCGATCAGTTCCAACTTATAAGGCTCATTTTTCTCCTTCATAAGAGCAATTGCTTCTTCTCTGCTTTTTAAGGAGTGCTGAAGTGGAAGTCCTTCTTTTACGATCTTTTTCATTTCTTCTTCAATGCCTTTGAGATGTTCTGTTGTCAAAGTGAAATCAAACTCGAAATCATAGTAAAATCCATCCTCGATTGCTGGACCAATGGCACACTTTGTCGTTGGATACAATCGTTTCACTGCCTGTGCTAATACATGGGCTGCCGTATGGCGAAATGCCATCTTACCTTCTTCCTGTTCAAACTTAACCTCTTTTGTCATACCATCTTTTTTAATTACCTTCATGTCATGATTCCTCCTAAAGAAATTTAACATAAGAAAGCACTAAAAAACACCCTTAAGTCCATGACATACCTGTCACTTCCTTAAGGGTGCACCTCATCAAAATGCACTGTTCCACCTTAGCTTTTCACTTCAGATTCTAACAAATCCTATTCTTTAACGCAGACATACGGTAGCACTTACTAATTTCAGTCCTACAGCTCAGGAATGGTTTTCGTCTGTTGCCCGACATAAAAAACTCTCACCAAATGTTTTTCTCTCTGGATGCTTCTTACAGATTACTCTTTTCCGTCTTAGCTTTTTCTCATGTTATTATTTACCATTATATTCTTGTTTTATTATTTGTCAACCACTTTTTTTATTCTGAGCTCTAATCAGCAAAAACTCCTAAGATCATGCCTTCATTTGCAGGCAAATCGACTCTCA
>JAQXNU010000174.1 GCA_029098165.1 Clostridiales bacterium | reverse complement strand
CTTAGCCACTTTCATAAGATGATCAATGGCCCCTGTAAGATTAAAAAAAAGCATTGTTGTAAGTGAAATCATTGCTATTGATATTGCTACGAATACTGTAAAACTTATCGTAGCAAATCGATCTCTTTTCCATGATTTTTTGTCATTCTCGTATAAATATTATCTTTCATACCTATCCTTTCACTTTTGAGAGAGCCTGAATGCTCTTTATTTTTGATATTGTCACTGCTGTAACAGATAAACAGATACCTGAAAAAATAATTACTACACCGGCGCTTCTTCCTACATCCATTTCAAGTACCCCTGCCATCAAATCTGCAAGTAAACCACCTCCACCATAGGCAACTACATATCCTATTTGGGAAAGAAATCCGATAAATCCCCATGCTCTTCCCTGCAGTTCATCCGGAATATTTGTTCTTACAAGATAGTCAAGACAGTTATTTGCAAATGGTAGCATCGCGAAAAATAAAAATCCGAAGCCACAAATTATATAGATATTCTCCCATATACCAAAGCCAATCATGAAAAGTCCTGCCAAAGTTAAAGAAATTTGCAGTACTTTCACATAATTTCTCTTTATTCCACGCATACCCAAAAGGAGACTTGAAAAAAGCATTCCACTGGCACATATTGTTTCTCCAATTCCCAGAGTCTTTGAATCTGCAAATGCTAGAATGAGCGGTTCTGCCAAAATCTGAAAAACGCCAAGGAACAATGTCAAAATTGCAGATACTAGAATAAGCATAAAAACTCCAGGTCTCGAATGCACCGCATTCCATCCCTCTTTCATACTTACAAAAAAAGACTTCTGATTTTCACTCTTCTTGGTTTCAATTCCCCTTTTTACAACTGCAGTAGATATTACTGTAAGAATAAAAGTGCTAATATCAATAATAAGCAAAAGTTTTATATCGCTCACATGAAGCAAAAGACCTGCCACCAATGGTGATATCAGATATCTGGCACTTCCAGCTAGGCTTACCAAACCATTTGCTTTAGAAAACTGTTCCTTTGTCAGTAAGTCCGAAACGGTAGCTCGATAAGATGGTTCTAACAAAGACGAAAAAACTGAACTGACAAACACCCCTATGCATACCTGTGGCAAACTTGCTCCACCATTCATCATACAAATAAGAATATAGATAATTCCCAATGCCGAGCAGCCATCCCCTAGCATCATTAATACTCTTCTGTCATATCGATCTGCTAGCACTCCCGCAGGAACACTCAACAACAAGGTTGGTAAAAATCCTATCAAGGTTACCAATGCCATACTAGCAGCACTTCCTGTCAGTTGAAATATATATACTCCCAACCCAAAGCTTGTAAGTCCCCCTCCAACAGACGAAATCAATTCCCCGGACCAAAGTAAGAGAAACTTTCCAAAGTTACTCTTTTCTAACTTATTTTTCATAATTTATCCCCTTTCCATCGACCGACTATCTGTCGATAATTATCCTAAATAAAAGGAACTGAATCGTTCCTCTTATTTTTTGTATGATTTATTAAATATGGGACGCATTGCATCAAGTAATGCATCTTTTTCCATTCCAAGCACCCTCTCTGCATGATAAACAAATCCCATAATTTTTCTGAGTTCCTCTTCTTCACTATACTCATTCATACTATCGAATGCAATATAAGAATATGTCATAATCATTTCAACTGCCTCAGCAGGATAATCGGTCTGCATGATTCCCTGCTTAATTCCATCTTCTGCAATCTTTGTTATCAGCTTATTAACCCGTCCTAATAGTCTATTTTCCAATTTCTGATGCAGCAACGCATTCTGTGGTCTGTGAACCTGCTCCATAATCATATCACCAAGTTCACTATCTGCACTAAGCGATAACATGGTGCGTGTTAGTCTTTCGAGAACCGGTATGGAATCATCCAATGCGATAACTGCAGCTTTGGCCACCATCTGATTCGTCAAACGCTCTATCATTGAATCTAAAATATCTTCTTTGGATTTAAAATGATAATAAAGCGTACCTCTGGCAATCCCGATTTCATTTAGGATGTCACTGGTACTGGTATTATCAAAACCCTTTGTACAGAATAATCTCTCTGCAACATCCAATATTTCATTTTTACGTTCCTCTGCATTTTTTACTATTCTCATAATTGATACCTCAACCGACAATCTGTCGGTAATAATATAACATATACTTTTCTATTATGCAAGAAAAATATCATAATTCCTTGATGATTTCATCGTTCCTTGCAAAATGTTCTTTGAATTCTGTGTACTTCAATTCATCAATCCCTCTTCAAAAACTAACCCATATAGGTTAGGACTAATCTTTTTTAACAGAGACGGTGGGATTCGAACAGGCTTAAAGCCTAAATCATTAGTGTTTTTAAGCATTTCACTTGGTTAGGTGAGAGTCGGGAGATGACTTGTAATCGTCTATAACATTCTTCATCCTATCATATGTAAGCGTCCTTAAGGTGTCTATCCTTGTAAAATAAAAGACTACGATTCCAATATACAAAATTCATATAAGATGATAATCTAATTCTGTAGGTATGAGAAGAGATAATCACTATTCTAACAGGTGGAAATATACCCGAAAGAAGGTGATCATTATATCCTTGTCAGATAAAATTGACATTATTACGTTAATTATCTGCATCTTAGCGTTCCTAGACCAACGTTATGCACGTAGAAAATAATCTTATAGTTTCATGTATTAAGACCTGTTTTCTAAAAAGGGGTTGCCATTTTGGCATTCTCATACCTACACTATTTATAACTCTAGTTTCTCCAAAATTATTATCTTTATTCCAAATGTCACATTTATAACGGTACTTATGATAGAGTCCACCGTATCACGTTTAAAGGATTGATTTTCTTTTTCTCCATGGGGCATATCTTTAAAAATCCTTGTCTTATCAACTTCATCATCTCTCATTCTTTCATTGCAATTTAGTGATATGTGTGTCCAATCCACTTACTCATGCCTGCTCCAGATGAATCACTCGGTTACATAATTCGATGGAAGACTCACGATGGGCAACAATAATGACAATTTTATCACTACTTATGTTAGCAATCGCATCGTTTATTATCTTCTCGCTATATTGATCCAGTGCACTCGTTACTTCGTCCAATATATAAACATCGACATCTCTTAAAAACGTTCGTGCCAATATAATTCTCTGTCTTTGTCCACCAGATAGTTTGCTTCCGCCCTCACCAATCACAGTCTCAAAACCGTCTGGTAAGCTCATAATATAGTCGAAGATACATGCTTTTTTACATGCCTCAATCATATCCTCTTGTGTAGCTTTGCTATTTCCTAATCTTAAATTTTCTCTAATTGACATATTATACAAATGATTACTCTGCATAATAAATCCTAACTTTTTATGTATACTTGAAAGCTTTAATCTACTCAGATCAACGCCCGAATAGAATATATTACCACTTCTTGGCTCTAACATACCAGTCATTACTTTTAGCAATGTACTTTTACCACAACCACTTTTCCCTACGATTGCAACACGTTCTCCCTGCTCGAACTTCAAGTTGATACCATGCAATATTTCTTCTTGGTCTGGATAACTATAATGGACATCCTTCAACTGAATCGATGTAATCTCAGGTAATGTCATCGCCTCGCTCTCAGGGTATTCTTTGCTCAATACATCAAACAGACGATCGATATACGTCTTTTTTCCATGCAAATCAGAATCAATGGTCGATACATTTATGATAGCATTCGTTAACAATTCGAAATAGGTAGCAAAAACTAAAAGATTACCAATGGACATTTTATTGTTCATAATCAGTAATCCACCGATAAAATATAAACCAAATTTCATAAAAAAGTCATTACGAATCTTAGGAATGATTAAAGCACGTAATGTCCAATAATGAATCCATTTTGCATAATAAGATGCATATTTCTTAATATATTGAGTAAAAATCAATTTCTGTCTACTTTCAAGATTTAACGCCTTGATCTCTTTCCAGCCTTTTAGACTATGATATAACCAGGTATTCATCGATTGGTCATTTTCTCTTTGTTCACTATTTAACTTCATTTCTCTTTTACTAAGAACATAATCTATGCCTAAGGTAAGCGGTATACAAGTAGCCGAGAAGAGAGCCAATCTCCATTCCATCATAAACAATACACAAATTGCCACCACCATTGTTACAAAATGAATCAAATACTCTATTGTATAATAACTAGAAAAGTTTGATAATGCTGTTACATCATCTTCCAAGTGCATCTTACTGTCACCGATATTACTATGTTCATACTCTGAAAACTTAACTCGAAACAAGTTTCTCCACACTCTAAATTTTACTTGAAATGTTACATGGTTTTGAATTCTATTATTGTTATAATTCTTGATATACTGAATTCCAATCACACATGCATGAATCAGAATGTATCCGATAACGATTGGAAGAAACGTTTCAAATCTACCCATAATAATGGTTTCTTCAATAAATTCCTTATATAACAGGGGTACCATAAATTCAGTGGCAATTAACACTATGCTTAACAAAATGTTAATGAAAAAGAATTTCTTTATTCCCTTGGTAAATGGCTTTATTTTATGTAAGACATAATATCTGTATTTAATTAATGGAAGCACGTTTTTCCTCCTATGATATTGCAAATAACGTTCTCATCGTTTTGCTATTCTGAACTAGTTCCATCG
Source organism: Clostridiales bacterium (assembly GCA_029098165.1). Classification (GTDB taxonomy): domain Bacteria; phylum Bacillota; class Clostridia; order Lachnospirales; family Lachnospiraceae; genus Lachnoclostridium. Next base: position 11,474 of record JAQXNU010000174.1, on the reverse strand, counting down.
TATTACCATATTCGTAAAGCACACCATCTTCCATTAAAACCGTTTTTTCACATAACATAACAGAACTGATTCTATGTGCTATGACGATGGATGTTCTTCCAGCCAGTACTTTCTTCCATGATTCATGGATATATGCTTCTGTTTCACGATCTAAAGCTGATGTTGCCTCATCAAATATGATAATTTTCGGATTCTTTAGATAAATTCTTGCAATTGCAATCCTTTGCATTTGACCACCCGATAATCCGATTCCATTCGTACCAATCACGGTATTAATTCCTTGGCTGAGTGACTGAATGAACTCTCCTAAACCAGCTTTTTCACACGCCTCTTTGATTTCTTCATCGGAAGCACCTTTTTTCCCGAGTAACAGATTATCCTTAATACTACCATCAAATACAAGTACATCTTGTTGGACAATACCAATACTTTCACGAATACTTTTTAAAGAACACTCTGAGATGTCTTTTCCATCAATTATAATTTTTCCTTTCTTTTGCTGATAAAAACCAGTTAACATATATGCTAATGTTGTCTTTCCTGACCCACTTTTACCAACAAGTGCAACCGTCTGTCCGCCTTCAATTTCTAAGGAAAAATCATGAAAAAGTTCTTTCTTATTTTCATAACCAAATGAGATATGGTCAAACTGAATCGATCCCTTGCTTACCTTCAGGCTATCCTTTCCTTTCCATTCCTTCTCTGTAGGAACATGGAATAAATCGTAGACTTTTTGAATACTTGCGATTCTCTTTTGTGCTTCAATAAAGTAATCACTAAAGAATGTCACTTTCTCCGTTACGTTTACAAAATAGGTTAATACAATCGTTAATACTCCAATGGTCATCTTCCCTCTACATGCTAAATATGCGCAGAGACAATAAATAGCCATTTGAATGATCAAATTAATTGTTTTTGTTACAGATTGCGACGAAATCGTGATAACACGATTTTGATTCTTTCGATGAAATAACTGTCTATGAAATCCAACAAATTCTTTTCCTACAGCATTTTGTGCACTTATCATTCGAATATCTTTCAGTCCTGACAATCTCTCTAGAAGCCATCCACTATATTTGCCATAGACTTTATTATACTCATCATTACATTTACGGATTTTTTTACCAAACTTTGTTGTTGTATATACTGAGATTGGTACACCAATCAACATTAGGATTCCAAACTGCCAACCTATAATAAAAATATTTATGATATAGAAAACAAGAGCCAAAAAGTTGTTAAACGTATGAATTATATTTCGGATGACAAAGTTCATACACTCCGATGTATAATATTGCAATGTGTTCATTGCATCTCCAGTTTCCAGGTAGGATAAGTAATCCGCCTTTGCATATTGCAGCTTATGAAAAATATCTTTTTTTATATCAAAAGAATACATAATTTCTAGATACGCATACTGGGCTTGCGTGAAAAAATGTACAATACAAGCAAATAGCAACATGATAGCAAAAGCCACACTAATTCTTAAAAAAACGGATATATTACGATAATACACGATTTCATCAATCATGACTGCGAACATAATTGGCGTATATAGTTTAAGTACAATATCAAAAAACCAACCAATTCCGAAAAGGAAATAATTTATCTTATACGCCTTAATATATTTTGATAAAAACTTAATCGTAGAAAAATAAGTAAGCTTCTTATTCATTTTTTCCTCCATGTAAAAACACTCGCTCAAACAAAGTTATTTCCTTGACTGGCATATCTACTTTTATATTCGTCACCTCATAATCAAACAGATCCTGATTGATAGAAATAACGATCGCATTATCCCTATATGAGAGATCATTCGGATTGACCTTAATACAATTTACCTCTTTATTTCGGTTCTCATATAGGTATATTTTATCGGGCCGATAGTGTATCGTTTCTGGAATAATAATCTTATGATCCTCGAGTATTACATGATAGGTATGAATGACATCTACTTTTGTAGATAGTGTAAGATACAAAAGTATAAGAATACTGAAACAAATCAAATTTAGGAATAATACCGGACTTTTTGCTGTCATTTTTACATATAAATTAGCTGTCTTCTTTTTCATTTACTCACCATATTCTAAACAGTATTTTTTCATACTTTCTAAGTACTCTTCTCGTGCAATTACATGATTCTCAATTGCATTGATAATATCTTGGGTAGTAATAATCGGATGTATTGGTATGTCGAATTCTCTCGTTACTTCCTCTACTGCATTATCCCTTGAATGTAACCCTAGCTCCATTCGATCCGCCATAATAATGATTTGTTTCACTTTAATATGAGCATTTTCTGTTAAGTCCTGTATTGCTTTTCTAATGGACTCTCCCGTCGTTATGGTATCGCCAAGGATTATGACCTCGTCTCCGGCATCTAGCTTCTTGCCACAGATATAAGTATCTTTTAGCTTTTTCTTAGGATTTTTTTTTTCAAATCCATATTTCATATTGATTCCATATTTTTGAAATAAGGTCAAGCTACAAATTACAGATAACAAAACGCCATTACGTCCAAATCCATACAGTACATTGGCTTGTGTCCAATTATCTCGAATTATATCTGCATAGAATTCACCCAATTTTGATAACTGACTTCCCTCCAAATATTGTGCTAAATCTATGTAGTATGGAGATTTTCTTCCACTATGTAGCTGAAATTCCCCAAATCGGAGAACACCATTATCGACAAGAAACTTAATAAATCGCTCTTTGTAAGTAAGTGCGTCTAAACAGTATCCGAAAAGCTCATCAATACTAACCCCAAAATAACTAGCAATAATTGGTAGCAAATTAATATCTGGTGAACTTATTCCATTCTCCCATTTACTGATTGTCTGAAACGATACAGATAGTACCTCTCCTAATTGCTCTTGCGTAACATCTTTCTTTTTCCTAAGCTCTTTTATCATAAGTCCCACTTTATTCATCCGATTACCCTCCTATTGTTTTAATAATAGCATACTATAGGCAGAATACCATCACTAATTATGCTAATAAAATTCTACGAAAAAGCGAATTTTCCTATAGGCAAATCGATGTACTAACCTAAATTCAATACAGAATAAACACGATTCACACAAAAGCAATTGTGCGCAAAAAAGCTATGAGTTAATATAGCCTCAACAGAATACATACTATAAATGGTAGGGAGACAAAAATATGATAAAGAGAAGGTATGGTATAAAACTTCTATTCAGTTTATGTTTTATGGGAATCATGCTGTCTGGATGTGCAAATAAGAAAGTAGTTTCGGAAACTGAGTTGATCCAAGAGAACAATTATTGGAAAAGTACGGACGAAGAATATAAAGAATTAATTGAACAGATTGATAATTATTGTCAAAATAATATGAGTGGAAGTATATGCGTTGCTACAGATAATCAGATCCTGTATACTGCCGGGTTTAAGGTCAAAGAGGTTGATGGTGAAACCGTGGTCGGACCTTTTACTACTTATGAGATTGGTTCCGTGACAAAACAGTTTACAGCAGCAGCTATTTTGCAACAGGTAGAAAAAGAAACAATTTCTCTGGATGAAACTTTGGATAAATATTTTCCTTTATATCCACAGGGAAAAAGAATTACGATAGACAATCTGTTGCATATGCGTTCTGGAATAAGGGATTTTGTCGGTGATTCAATTTCTTTCTTTGGAGTGGATGTTCTAAAAGAACTTATAGAAGGTAAGAGGAGTGCTGATTCACTAAAAGAATTTGACGAAGAAAGAATTTTGGAAGGTCTTTATCCGTTAGATCTACAGTTTATACCTGGTGTAGGATATGGATACAGCAATACCAACTATTTTCTCCTGACTTTAATATTAGAAAATGTGACAGGTATGTCATATGAGGAGTATTTAAAACAAAATATATTTGATATATGTGGTATGTCTGATACATGTGCAGGAGAAACAGGAAATATCAAGGCTGTTCCTGCTCAGAATATGGGGTATCTACCTGCAAATTTCGCTCAAGGAAGTGGCGATATACATAGTACTGTAATTGATATGATCAAGTGGGACAGAGCTTTGATGTCAGGTAAAATTCTATCAAATGAGCAACTTGAATATATGTGTAAATCTAAACCAATAACCAATAATTATGGATATGGATGTGGAATGAAGACATATAAAGATTTTTTGTATTATCATGATGGAGGGACTCTAGGCTTCGTAAGCTCTAACAATATTTTTTACGATTCTGAAGGAAGACATATTTATCTGATCACTTTGAGTACCGAATATCCCTTGAATCCAGAAACTGATTATTTGATGTCTGTTATAAAAGATTATTTAGATAAATAAGAGTGTATGAAATAATCTCTGTAAATTAGATATCCTAAGATATTAGACGAGTCCGATATGTAGTAAGTATCTACTGTTGGACTCGTCTTGAATATACAAAAGAGTTTCCATTTCGTCAAGTCTTATGCTAAAATGAGATTATAGAATACTAATTTTTATGCCTATGGAGAAGAATGAAGATGAGTAAAGTGAGTAAAGATTTTATAGTATGCACTTTTTCTATAATGTTGGTTTGCTGGGGAGTGTGTATGATTTGTAGCTATAACGGTGTTTTGATAAATGAAAAATATGCATTATATGTACCCTATTTGCTTGGAGGCTGGTCACCAACAATTGCATCTTATATTGTATTTACCCTACTGTCTTGACTTTTAGATCAAAAACATAGTTTTTATTCAGTTATCAAAGAACAAACGTAACTGTATGTGTGCCAAAAGTTATTAAAAAAATGACTTTTGACACCTACATCATATATATAGCAAATTAATCATTTTTACTCATAAATAAACATATGCTCTGGTATTCTAATAAAACTAGATGCCATTGTACTCCATCTGCTTAGATGGTGGCTTTTAAAGGTGCCCCTATATGAATTCTATCGTTGTCATAGAGCCGAAAGAAAAGAGTTGCTGACCACTAATTGGTCAGCAACTCCTTCAAATGTTGCTTATGGAAATAATCTTACCCTATTTACCATTTTTCTTCAACATCATAGCTATATACCGTATATCCTTCTAATACTTTCCCACAATAATCATCGACTCTCAATAGCCTATTTTGATCATCATAAGTATAGATTGATCTTATCTTTTCCGTAAAAGTATCTCCTACGCAATCATACCATTCCTTTCTTACGAGCATTCCATTCTCATAGATATACTTTACGGTATTAGTTATGTAGGTATCCCCTACACCTTCATAAGAATTTTCACTCATTAATGTCCCATCTTCATAGTATTCATAATGTGTAAAGTAGGATTGCTCTGAGATTATATCTTCTGGATAGATCTTATTTTTGTCTGTTAGATAGCCCTTTTCATCGTACACATAATAATAAGAATATAGTTCAACATTTTCATTATTAAATTGATGTTCCTGTAATATGCGCCCTTTCTCATCGTATTCATATTGAAGGACCATCTGTAACTCGTTCGCCTTATTGAACTCTTGGACATCTTTTAGACATTCATTATCATCATATATGTAATCCGTATGATGAATTAATTCTTTATCAATCGAATATGTCAATGACTGGACTAAATTCTTGTTTTCGTTATAAACTTCCAATATATAAGATTGGATATTATCAGAGGAATTATAGACTGTCTGTAAAATCAATATTGAATTTGGATCTTGAGAAACTTCCTTTATTTCTTTAAGTCTAGAACAACCACACAAAATACAGGTAAATATAACGATTCCTAAAATATGATTAAAACTTTTTCTCACTATAATCCCCTTCCTTATGTATAAAATTAATTGGTTAATGTATCAATGGTTGTTATCTTACCTGTTTTTGAGTCATAACTAAATACATTCCACATAACTCCTTTACCACTTGGTACAAAATAGATTCTTACTGGTGTAGTTGCATATCCGGAATAGACACATACAGTTGCTCCGGAATTTGCTAATGCGCTACTATTGGAACTTGATCTATTCGTATAATCATGTACAGCAAATTTGAATTCTCCATCAATTTCTGTAAATATTGTTGTTGTTTCTGGCCCATAACTTGACGTATCATCTAAATCCAAATTTGCAATTTCTTTACCATCGATAACTACTGACTTATGACCATAATATACATGGCCTGCAGCATTATCAACTGTTTTAATATAAAGATGTGAATCAAGATCTCGTGGTGAGATTCCCCAAGTTAAAACGATTCGTAATTGGTTTTCTTTTAATCCCTTAGAAACACTTCCGTTCTGTGAGAGTATATCCGTATTTCCTAATACTTTAATCGTAAACATACCATCCATATAACGGTCGCTGTCATCGATATTTTCTCTCTTGTCTTTCACAACGACTGTATAATTACCAGCATCAAGTGCTGAAGTATGATATGTTCCATTCGCCCCTGAGATCAGTGTCTCAACTTTTTTACCAGTAGGAATGTTATAGCCTGGGACTAAATGAAGGCCTTTATATATTTCTAACGTAAGCCCTTTAACACCATTACCATTATAAACATCAATGATTGAACCTCCTGCATATCCTTTTCCTGCATACTCGGTCGAAATTGATTCTATCACTAAATTGTAGTATTCATTCTGATTTTTGTAGATACTAATTGTTTGAATTACTGTAATGTATCCGTATTTAGAAACTGTAAGTTCATATACTCCTGCTGGAACATCTGTAATCTTATAATTACCATTAGCATCTGTTTTCACTGATTTTTTTAATGCAATAGTTCCTGTCTTCTTCTCCAAAGCTATCGTTGCACCTGCTAGTGGTTTGTTATTTGCTATATTGGTATCTTTATCAGCAATCGTTATCTTGCCTGAGATTGAATTATTGTATGGAGTCTCTAACTTCACCGTAAAGTTCGTATGTGTATCATCGACATAAATCAATTCATTAAAAGCTTGGTAATCTCTGCGAATGATACGAATACGATGATATCCCTTAACTACATCGCAAAATGTTACTTTTCCGTTGTTATTCGTAACCCTGGAAGTAGAGTTAATCGTTGAATTTTGACAACACCCTTGATTCGTGCATGATGTTTGGCAACTACTACTATGCAAGTGATAACAGGTATCTGGATCACAGGAATCTAAACGATAACAGTTTGAACCAGCACAGCACGTTCCTTTAAGGTTACACTTTGTTTTATCTAAACTTTTCAAGTTGACTATTTGACTAGTTATTGCTGTATTATTGACTGCATCTAAGACTGTTACCGTTATATCATTTTTTGAAATATTAACATCTCTAAAAGCTTCTCTAATACTCTTCTTATTCTCTAAAGAAAAACCTAAGCTTTCTGCTGCGTGCAGTACTGCATCTTTACAGTCATAAAAATCAGGCGTTGTGTTTCCATAATAGTAATCATACGAAGTATACCATAATTTTGCTAACTGATCATATGTTAAACCCTTTTGAATCATAAGATAAGCAGCATGAGTCAGTATCGTACTATTTGTATGTACACCTCCATTATCACAATTTGAGTGTGAGCCATGGTTGTCATTGATACAAGTCAAATGATAAGATGATCCAAATAGCTGTGAAGGCTTATACTTATTAGAAGGTGTTGCAAAATCCCTCATATAATTCGCTTTGCTAGGCATACTGTAAACCTTAACACCATTAATCCAATCCCGATTTGAATCTACAAGTTCTCCAAAAATGTCGCTATAAGCTTCATTTAATGCACCTGTCAGATTCGAATATGGAAGATTTCCTAGCTTTGCTCTAGTTACACTATGTGTAAATTCATGGGCAACAAGATCTTGGTCTTCACCCCAATAATTACTCGATGTGCCATTACCATCTCCAAATTTTAATGTATCCCCACCACCATATGCATTACATACGGGAGTCCATACCATTACAGGATTTCCACTAGCATCCGTTACAGGATTTCCTTTCGCATCTAGCTGTTGTTCCAAAGTCTCATAATGTACGACAATTTTCATAGCACCATTTTTTCCATTATAACCTTTCCAACCTAAGTTATTAAAAAAGTCATATGTCTTAATAACATTATTATAAGTTGTTATGGCATTCGGATCATTCCATTTATTATCACTATTACTTATCGTCGTATACGTCTGAGTACCCCTACCATCACATATGGATATCTTACGTGTCGTATCTTCCATATAGTATTTTTTCCATTTACTAAAACCAGTAGTCTTTACAGGGAAACTTGCTATATTACCTGACATGTCAGTACCAGAAGCTGTCTCACTAGCACTATATAACAAAGCTTCACTATATATGATCTCACCTGTATGAGCATCATAATAAATTCTATTCTCATCATCAATGACTTCCCAGCATAATGTCAGAATATTATTTTCCTCATCATCTCTCAGGATGAATAAGCGAGAGGAATTTCCTCGATTTGACATATCAACTGCAGGGCATGTGTCAACACTAATTTCCTTCATATACGAACTATTTAAGCAATATACAGTTCCATCAAGTCGAGCAATAACAGTAATGCAAGCTCCTACTATAGGCAATCCCTTATAATATTGATTAAAATAATAGATTTGATCAACACTGTTGGTTGATTTATGTGAAAACACTAACTCACCATCGATATCTCCAATACCGAGTATTGTTTGTAGACATCGGATACTATTTAAAGCGTCCTCCTTTTCATAAACCTTAATATCTGTAAATGTTCCATTAATTCTCTTTAGTGACCCATCCGAGTAGAATTTAAGGTCAGGTAACTCACCATTATTTGCCTCTTCTAGATCGGTCCATGTCATATCCTTAACTGTACCAGTTGAAATATTCTTCTTTTTCACAATTAGAGTAAAAGATTTTGTTCGATATAAGTTACCATTACTTAAGATGGCTGTCATAACGACTTCAATGTCACTCTCTGTAGAACGGTTAACATTACCAAGTATGGAAATAGCAGATTCATTGCCACTAATCCATGTGATCTTACTTCCATTGTTTCCTTCAGATAAAAGTGTTATATCTCTTGTAACTGAAAGATCATAATCATCATCTTGATAACTAATATCTAATTCATCATAATCAGCATCCAGATTCACTATTCCTAGTACTTGTTCATCTAAGATTTCTGGTTCCTCACCCATTTCTGATGTAGTTACCATAACTTTTTGGGATAGTTCTGTGATATTTTCTTTGTCTATAATACAAACCTGATATGTATATTCTTTTCCACTAACAACATCGACATCATAGAAGTAATTTGTGCCTGTAACTTCCTGTATTGTTTCCATTTCGCCAGCTTCATTCTTTCGATTTATGTAATATACATTATCAGCATCCTTAACTTCCCATGTTAATATATTTATCCCGTAAATGCTCGTAACATTCAATTGTCTATATTTTATCAGTTCATCTTCTGAATTAACGCGCTCTTTCAAAAGAAAGTTTTTTGGTTCATTTACTACATTACCTAGTGTTCCTGAAAACCCCAAAGAAACACACTCTCCTGGTTGAATATTCGCGTTGTATCCTCTATTTTTTATTAGATAATGATTTTTTTCTGCACTGATGATCTCTGCTGTCCAAAAATCATTGATCTGATGATCGAAATCGAATTCCAAACTCCAGTCTTCGATTGCCTTTTCAGTATTATTTCGTATTGTTATTGTTCCATTAAATCCGCTTTTCCAATCCTGATCAACATGAAAAGTAAAAGTAATATCATCTATATCGGTTTCTTTTTCAAAACTTTTTATTATAAACGAATCAGGTAACACAAAGTCACCCTCAACATGTCCTGTAAAACCAAAATTAATACTCTCTCCTACATTAATATCTTGATTATAACCACAATTCTTTATGGTATATATACCATTCTCATTGCTTAGGATCATTCCGTTCCATAAATCTGTGATTTCATATGGCATATGAAAGCTAATTGCCCAATTATCAATCACATTATCACTGGTATTTGTAATCGTTAATTGTGTATTAAAAGCTCCTGGCCATGAACTTGTTACTTCATACCTGACCTCAAAACCTTCCCCAATAAATACTTTGTCTTGATTTGCCTGAGTTACAGTTTTCACCTCTGACTCAGTATTTTCTAAAACCTCAGGTGTTATATGTGGCTCAGTGTCTTCTGAATTCTCTGGAGTAACTTGTGCACTAATGTTCTCCTGACTACTTTTTTCTTCGACTAAAGTTTGTTCCTTCTCTTCTAAATTAACCAATCCTTCTTCACTCTCTACAGCATAAGCATTCGTTATTGGTTGAAATAACCCTAGTACTACAGCTAACACCACTACTAATGCACCTAGTCTTCGTAGTTTTTTGATATTAACCCTCATAATTACCTCCTTTTGTCATATTATACTACTATTATACATTTTTGTAAATTATTGTCAATAGTATTAGATACGTACAAGTACATATCACAATAACACAACTTTTACCTCTGTTTGTAAACAAGAATCTACTTTTGTAACCGAGATCTCTGAACATGGATAATCTGCGAAGCTTCGCATAGAGTTTTTCCTGTAGGTATGGCATACCAAAGTTGCCATCCTTGACTAGATTTGCTATCAGTTTCGGATCCTTCCTGTCATCCTTTGGCTGGCTGTTATCTTCAATCTCCTTTGTCTGCTTCACAGCTTAAGGGTTTACCTGAACAACGTTGATTCCAATTGAAATCATCCATGTGGCAAGGCAGAACCAGTAGTGCCCGGTCGGCTCTAAGCCAAGTACTATCTGACGTTTATCATATTCAGCAGCTATTCTTACTGCCCACTCCTTTGCACTCTGGAATCCCTCTGAATCATTGCTGAACGGAAATGCGGACTTACTGAGTTCTCTCTCTCTGGTATCAATCGCTCTCAGATAGTGTGTTTCACTGCCTTCATCGCATCCTAAGATAAGCATCTCTGATCACCTCCGCTTTTTTCAAAAGCTCCTGCTGTTCAAATATATTTGCTGTTGCTACTTGATTTTTCTTTTTTGTGCCTTTAACATTCATTTTAGATACCACTTGTATTCTTTAGATTTTACCAACTGCCAGGTCAGTAATAGTCTAAATTTACTCGAGGTATTTTTTTGTGTCAATCTCTTGACCTATTTAAAGTATACAGGAAGCTTTCGTTCACTTAATGATAGTTAAGTTACTGTTAATGTTTTATACATTGTCACTTTCTCCTTTTTTTTTCAATAGATTCTCGGAATCTCTAAACCTTTATTTATCAGGCTTCTGAGATTCCTATTTTTTATTTTTCTCCACCTTTTTTTCAAAAAGCACTTGACATATGCCTCCAAAAATGCGGCGCTTCGCGCCTCTTAATTAACTAGGTATATCGTTTCGGCGCAGCCGGAACAGACTTTTTGATTTGGAGGTGTGTTTCATTGAAACCTGTTAACATTGGCGGTCATTCCGCCTATCAGAACCGTGTTCTGACTCAGCTTCGTAAATATTATCCTGATGCTGTCACTTCTTTATCTCCTTCTACATGGCAGATTCTTGA
>JAQXNU010000173.1 GCA_029098165.1 Clostridiales bacterium | reverse complement strand
CTATAATACCACTTTTTGAAACATAGTTCCAGCTATGTTTATTTCTCATGTAATTTTTTCGTTCTACACATAATATTTACTTTTCAAAGTACAATGCCAGAGTTTCGCTGGCATGATCACTCAAGATTCCGAGAGATCATTGAATTTGTATTACTTCAGTTCTATAGTATGTAATTGATATGATTAAGTTTTACAAATACTCACTTAAAAGACATTACACATGTTGCCGTGGCAGATGAATAAAACTTTTATCATGGTTTTGTTCCTCCTTAATTTGCCCGGAAATGCCCTGTTTTGCAAGGGATTCTGGGTGTTTTATGATTTGCTTCGAAAAGACGAAATGTGGCAAATCAGGGCAAAAATTAGCAAGTTATTGCTACCTGTTAGTAGTAAAGTTGGTAGTAAAACGGGGTTGGTTTACTACTAAGGATTTCTATAAAAAAGCCGTAGACACTTCATCTACGGCTTTGGCTCTATGAACACTGCTTCAAAATATAATCCATTCCATCATCCAACTTTAGAACCTTTGCATTCTTTGATAGTATCTTAATGATTATATTAAGATTGATCATATCTTCATAATCTGAATCATATATGAATAACACTTTCTTCTGTGCCCCCAACTCATCAGCTACAAAAGACCATTGTCTAGCACTTCCAATAACTCGTTTTAGATTCTTTCCTTTAAATGAAAACATCTTAATACATACATTCCCAACTTGATAGTCAAAGGAAATTTCATCGCTATATGGTCCGTCTACCTTTTGAGTCGAATATTCAAGATTATTAGATTCAAGCACTCTACGGATTAATTTCTTTTCTTCATTTCCATTCAATCTCTGTGATTTTGCTAAATCATATTTCAAATATATTTTTGACAAATCATCAACATAATTCTCATTTTCATTAACAGAAAGTGTCCTTACTGATGAAAATCTAAACTCATTTGCATATACCCTAATATATGAAGCAAGGTTGAATTCTTTGTTATAATTAAAAACAGAAGTCTCCACTTCGTCTTTAATTCCTCTTAAATAAAGTTTAACAAAATCCACATCTGCCTCATCGTCAAATGCGTGAAAACGCTGGAAATTGGAGATATATTTAAAATCACGCTGTCCCGTTGTTACATTGTGAAATAACACACCTATGCACAAGCACTCATCAGAAATAGGCGAATGGTAATAATTCAATGCTGCATATTCAATGTGATACATAATATTTCCTCCTTCCCTATCTATTATTGTATGTCAGAATCATAGATATTATCACATCCAAATGATTGACTCTGTATAGAATATAGTTTACAAGTTCATCCAAATCTTTTTGTTGGGGTTTCCATTCCTCCGGAACAAAGTCAATAAGTTCTATTATTATATCACGACTAATCTTGTTTTTAAAGACTAGACTTTCTCTTTCCAACATTTCCTTGGTAATAGAAAAATTGTGAAAAAACATTTCATAAAGATACGAATTGCACTCAAGTACCTTTGTATCTAACAAATCACATTCTTCCATTGCTCTTTTTAAGCAGTTCGCATCCCAAATAGTCTGATTAATAAAAACATGTGTGTGGTCTATTACTTTAAGCGAAACATCGTCCTTGCAGAACCTAACCAAAAGATTACCTGGATTTCTATCTGTATTGAAAATAATATGGTCAAATAAAAGAATTTTTACAAAATCTTCTTTATTTCTCATCTTACCTATAATCGAAGGAAGTAACTTTGTAACTTTAGGCATATATTCAGAAAAAAATGCTTTCCCATAATTATGTGAACTTGCAAGTTCCTCATCTTGAATTTCCGATGAGCCATCTAAAATACAAATTCCAGATCTAGGCATAGGAATATCCAACAAAATAGCCAAACGATAACATAAATACTCATTAAAGAGCACCAGATTACCTTCTGGTCCATTATATAATTTAGTAACAACCTGTGTCCCATCATCCAAAATTGCGAATTTAGGCTCTGTAGAACCAAGGTTTATATTATAACATAATTGACTAATTCTAGGCTCGTTAATGAATATCACCTCCTCATAACTATACACATTCATTATATCAAAAACTTTCTTCATTTACGAGCCTTTATTATTTTTTCACTCAAATTGCTTTAAACATCTTCTGCGACATTGGTTTCTCATTCTTCTTCTCAATCTCAGACTGTGCTTTTCGAAACTCCTCCATCCGTTTCAGTTCTTCCTCTGCATCAATAAAAGTGATCTGTGTATACACATTCATCGCAACCGAAATATCTGAGTGTCCCATAAGACACAAAAGCGTATTTGTATTCATCCCAACTTTGGCTTAATTAGTGCATTAGGTGTACCAGCATACATGAGGAGTGATGATTGATATATAAACTCTGTAAATGTCATTGTATCCACTAAACATATGATTAAATCAATATTACTAATGTATTACAGCCGGAGGTATATCATTTTCATCGTAGTAGTTTATTCTAATAACGTCACAAACTGTGCAACTATTAGCGTTATTGCTCTTTTCTATGATCCCTGCAGAATGGTTGCAGCCGGCTTGCACCGGTCATATCTATAATATGTAATCCAAGCTTTATGTATTTACATTATCCTCCATAGCAACTTATCCAAATTTGTAACCTCTCTCTTAATCTTATTACTTCTTATCATATTGGTTATTTTAACTTCTAACTATCAAGTAAATAACAATCAACAGGAGGAATGATAATTATGTTTGAACAAGCAGACGATATCGTAAGCATAGAAGAGATGTGTGAATTACTGAGAATCGGAAAAAACACGGCCTACAAGTTATTAACATCTGGTAAAGTAAAAGCTTTCCGTGAAGGACGTGTCTGGAAAGTACCTCGTATTGCTTTAGAATCATATGTACTAACTAGTATCGGATTCAAATAACGCTACGCATATAGCATAAAAATCCAAAGCATTATGCTTTGGATTTTTTCGCTATATGCTTATCCTTACCTTAACAGGATTATATCGTTCTAAAAATTGATAGATTGAAATAAGTTTATGGCTTAACAGAATACATACAACAATCACAAGACTGTTTTACTCTTGTACAAATGCCTGATCTAGCAAAACACACTGTTTTACTATTATTACACCAAATTATTACTTTTTTCTTCTTGCTTACTAAACATACAAACTTATCCCAATCACGGCATTGCTGTTATCATTTATTTCTACTCTATATCTTCCAGCATTAATTACCTTCTTTACTCCTTCAAGATATTTTTCGATATGTGCAATTGTTACTTCCAAGTTAACTCCTCCACTCTTAAAAGATAGCTTTTTGTCAATATCCTATCATTTGTTTTTTATCTAATGCAACTTCAGTGCACAAACAGAAAGTCTGTCTAACATTGTAGTGCATTTTTTCATAGTTACACCCTTGATTACACGTTCCCATACGTACCACGAAAACCTTTTTCTTTACAGTATTTCTTTCACCTGGACAGTAGTTTTAATTCCAGATATCCGCATAATATTAAAGAAAAAAATCTTTCATTGCATTTACAATTATCACTTATCCAAGTTATAATAAATAATATGAACTTACAATTTAAGGAGGAATCTTATCATGAATATAGGCGATAGAATACGTCCACTCAGAAAAATGCCATATAAGGCAAACTTTGAGAATTTTTCTGTATATTTTGAGTTAAATCATCAACAATTGTGGTATATTAATTCAATAAAAGATGGCATCTGCAAATTATCAAACAGCAGTTGTACCATGTACATAACTATAAAAGAAATTGATCTACCAAAAATATTTAATACTAGTCACGTTATTAGAGGACGTTATTCAGGACGTTGGGATTAATTTCTCCCAAGAAGCTAAAGCCTTAATACATTAATATAAGTAAGGCTTTCTTAAAATTTATTCTAGTGTCTAAAATCTTGGTTATAGAACTAACAACACAAAAGTGTAATGCCTTTGTTAATGCTTTTCTATAAGGTTCATTTATATTTTTGATTACACGCCTGATTACACTTTCCAAGACGCAGCACGAAACCCCCTTTCTTTACAGCATTTCTTTCACCCAGACAGCGGGTTCAAGTCCCATCTTCCGCATTCATTCAAAAAAACACTAGGTTTCTAAGTGATTAGATACCTAGTGTTGTAATCTTTTTAGCTTTTATCCTTACGGAACGGATGCATTGGATCATTGGAACACTCTGGAATATGGATATAAGGTTGTTTTCTGCTTCTTATTGTAAAATTTGCCGGATAAAACTCACCATGTAATTCATAAACCGTACAATTCGGATTTGCTAACTTTTCATATGGACTGTTTGTATATCCCTTAGTTCTTAGTGTTTCTAATTTTCCATTTCGTTGAAACTGAATATAACAGTAAAATCTAGAACCTGTCCCTCGAGTTTTATACACACTATCATATTTAATAACAGTTCCAGGATAAAACAAGTTTGACGCGAGAAACTTTTTTCTTTTTTGACGATAACTGTAACTATACAAAGCAATACAAATAAAAATAGCAGTAACCAACCAACCGATGATGATCATTTCCCAATCAAAAATTCGTATTCGATCGGAAGGTTTTGTATTAAAAATGATCTGCCTCAATATCTGCAATATTAAACAAAAAATACTAACTGGTAACGTATAAAATATATATGCTTCTCTTGCATATCGATAATCTTTTGATTGCTTCATAGTTTCTTCTCCTTCATAAACTTAAGTTTGATGAAACGGTAATTAGTATTTAGCCATTAGATCGGTTAGTCTTTGAATGTTTGCTTCCGCCTTCTCTCTACTATCCGCCTTTTTATATAAAAAGGCATCTGCATCAAAAAATTTGCTATCATCATTTAAATATTCCACATATTTCTTTTCACAATAAATCTTAGAAGACACTGCATAACCAAATAAACGATTCATACGGTCAATCATAGACTGACCTTCAATCACTTTAATTAAATCACCTTGGGAATCTTTTGTTATACCAAGATTGAATTGATAATCATAGTAAATAAGCTGAATCTCTAAAGCGATATTGACAGACATCGAATTATTAAGTCGAGTGGATAAAGAATCTCCGAAGACAAGTCCACCACCAATGGCAACTAAATCAACGACAATCCCTACAGGTCCAAGGCCAGCAGTAAGTATACTAGCAGCAGTTAGTGCTCCTGTAGAGAACAAATCAGTCCCATAATCATTTAAAACTGTCCCCCACTTACTACTTACATCCTCTAAATCATCATAAATTGTATAGGCAGCATCAGCGATATAACTATCTCCGGATATCCATAAGAATGTAATTAAGTCTTCATATCCCTTACAAATCTCTAAATTGGTAAAGTAGTCTACCATATCGCAGAAATTTTCAATCGTACAAGCTGCAAAACTGATAGCTATGCCAATGGCATTTACCTTATTCCCAATGGATTTAATTCTTTTTTCGACTGTACCTGATACGCCTGCGAGTTCTTTTTGCAATGAGACTAACTTATCAAACGATTTTTCAAATTCATTTAAATGCCGTGACATATATTTGAAACTACGACGACATTTTTGTACTACTTTGGAAACCTCATTGATCTCTTTTATGATTGTTGCCTGTCTGGTAGCCACGACCGTACCTTTTGTAAATGGTAATACGTCATTCGCACCACGTAATATATTATTTACTATATTAAGATAAGATGCTACATAATGGTCGTTTTGACCGTAATTAGCATAATCAACCATATAATTGACTAAATCTTTTCTTGCTACCTTTTCCATGGAAATTTCACCACCGCATAAAAGAACATCAAAAAAACGTTCAATTACATTTACGGCTGTACTCTTTTCGATATATTTCATAGCAGCTGCATAGGATTGAAGTTCATCAAAACTGCTGGCCTCTCGCTCATCTGTACAATACATGATTGAAGTTGCGAAATTAGGGTTTGATTTGTAAACCTTTACTTCTTCATAATCGGAATAACTATCAAAATCGGTATCATATAACATTGGTGACGTTTTAATTCTAGCATATGGTTTACCATTTTGGATATAAACTGATACTTCCTCTCCATTTTTTAAACCATCGCCATCAAAATCATCACTCCTTTGAATTTCGTCATAATCTCCTTCGTTAAAAACTCTGGTACCTGTTATTGTTGTAATCTCGCCCTTACACATCATTTCTGCGTAAATATCAGCGATACCATCCTTATTAGCATCGGCTTCAGTAATATCATCTTCAAAATCAAGGAATACTTCTTTTAACTGTGTATCAACTTTCGCATAGTAATACTCTCCTCCAGTAGCATTTGAAATATTCTTAAGATAAGATTCAGAAACGCTACCAAGACCCACAGTATAAACTTTAATGCCTCGGTTCTTTAAACCAGTTAAAAATGATGAAGTCGGTGTATCATGTGCATCGCCATCAGTTAAAATAAAGATACATTTTTGATATTTATCACTCTCTGCCGTATGCTTAAAAAATGTTTGAGCAGACTGAATACCTTTATAGAGATAAGTGCCTCCTGTATTACCATATTTTTCAAACTCTTCGATAGCCTTATACAGAACATCCTTATCACTTGTAAGCTCACTTGTATAGCATTTAACATTAGTTTCAAATCCGACGATACCAATTTCATCATTAGGATTCAATTTTTCAATAAATTGCTTTGTAAGATTGGTTCTGATAAAGTTTGGATCATTCCAATCCATACTTCCTGATGAATCTAGCACAAATACAATTTGATTCTTTACATAAGCTTTTTCACCTTCAGGAATTTTAACAGTACGATTCCATAGTTCCTGCAAATCGGCCTTATTCACTAATAAGTAAGTAGAAAAGTGCTCTAACTTTGCAGTAACCTGATTACCATTTCTTGTTTGGTTCTCTATCTCTACAATTGTCTGATTCTCCTCATCATAATAGTATATCGTTGGTTCGAATTCAGCTGAGTTTAGCTGTTCAGAACTAATGTATTGTGGATTCATCGTAAATGTTAAGGTTGCGCTTTTGAATTGTCCTTCAGTTGAGAAATCAAAGGCACAGCCAATATAACCAGCCATAGAATAGTTTATTGTTGGATTAGTTTCGGCTTCTTTCATATTAAATGTGGTAATACCTACCGCATCTGCTGATAACTCAATGAATGGATAGACTAGCTGATCCTTTGTGATATTGAATTGCTCACAGTCAAAAGACTTTGTAAATACCTCATCTGAACTGTTTGCTTTCAACATATCACTTCCAAGCATATATTCATCATAGTCACTAATACCATCACTATCAGTATCTTGTTTTAACGGATCTGTTCCAATCTTAATTTCAAGAGCATCATCTAATCCTTCTTTATCACTATCGTTGCTGAATGGATTGGTGCCAAGGTCAATCTCTTTACCGTCGCACAAACCATCACCATCACAATCCTCATCATAATCACTAATTCCATCATTATCTGTATCTTTTGCTAATGGATTATAGTTGAAAGTATATACTTCCACAAAATCATTTAATCCATCTCCATCGGTATCTCGATTCTCAGAATCAGTTCCAAAATACGTTTCAAAGTAATTCCAAAGTCCATCGTAATCATTGTCATTTAAATCGATCATTAAATCTTTCATAAAGGTAGAAGTATTTGCTTCGACCTCGATTGTTTTCACATGTTTTCTTTGATTATCAACAGCTGTAAATACGACTTTATTGTAGCCATTGATCAAGCCTATCTTTTCTGTACTCCAATTTTCTGTAATTGTAATTTTACCTGTATGTATCAGAACACCATTCTTATCATAGACTTCAATGTTAAAATCTTTGATTTGGTCTGCATTCTTAAGAGTACCATCAAAATTTTCGAAGTCTTCTCCTAATTGATAAATACCATTCCGGTTAATCAGATTATTCTCATTTATTGTAATAATACTATTATCAATGTAAGTAAGTTGGGTTAGTTCATAATTAACAGGTACTTTTTTTGCTTCACTATTGTCACCTGTATAGCCGGTAAAACCTAGAGAAATAGTTTGACCCGGCTGTATAATCGCATTATATCCTGCATTCTTAATAACATAATGATTGGCCTTCTTTTCTATAAGGGTGGCAGTCCATAGCGTATTAATACTATAATCAAAATCAAATTCTAATACCCAATCTTCAATTACTTCTTGCGAAGTATTTATAATATCAATATTACCATTGAATCCTGTTTTCCAATCAGATGTTACATTATATGTAATCATTGTTTTTTCAGGTTGTACATCTTCCTCAAATGTTAATAAAGTATATTTTTCAGGAAATATTACCGTAGAAGTACAATTGGCGGAAAAGCCAAAACTCACAGTACCCCCAACTAAAATATCCTGATTACTGCCAACATTTTTAATAATATATGAATTATTTTCATGAGATACCACGCATCCATTCCATATGTTTGTAATCTCGTAAGGCAATTCAAATTCAACTGACCAATTGTCGATATCAGAATTACCAATATTTTTGATAAAGACATCTGCATTAAATGCTGTATCCCACTGACTTGTGATCTTAAAAGTAATCTCCAAATTATCCCCTGTTACTACTGTCTTTTCCGTTACATTCTCATTTGCAACTGTGGGTATTAGCGTAGGTGCTTGATCAATTGCTACAGTCGTTTCATTTGAATTTTCTTTCGTAGTTTCAGTATTTTCCACTGTTTTTTTCATACATTTGTGCTTGTACTGAACTGATTGGAAACATCATAAATATCAGCGTAAACACAAGTAATACTGACAGTACACGCTTAATTTTTCTTAGATACATCATCCCATTCCTCCATAAATAATTTATGTATAATAGTGCGCACTATTGATACCCCAATAATTGAATAACGAATGTTACTAAAGATCATAAGTAGAAAAATTTTAAGGTATTGTTATGGAAATAAAAAAGAAACGGCTACAGAGTAAATATACTTTGCAGCCGAACGGTCATAAAAAAATTATTCGTAGACTTCAGACTTCGCGTCCTTATATTTCTATAAGTTTTCCAAAGTGTACTATTAATATACATCATTTTACATTTTATGTCAATACTTTAATTAGAAAAAGTAATATGTATATTCCGCTTTTTCGCTTAGTTTCATTGTTTATCAACTTAACCATAAAGCAAGAAAGAGAAAGGTAACAGAATAAAACAACCCCATAAGAAACAGCATTGGAAAAATTGCCTGCCATATCCCGATAATCATTGCCCTTTTCTCTTTTCCTGTAATCTTTTCATTTTTTAATTCAGCTTGCATAGTGATTCCTCCATATTCTTTTTTATTTCACAGATTGTGTCTTCGTCATTTTATGACTTTTTATCACCAATGAACATAGCCCTCATATAATACCGTATAACATCAAAATGGAGGCTACCCATGGAAGAACCAATTACCACAAATGGTTTCCTGCATGTGAATACGCTTAGCTATTCTTATCACACCTTGGAAGCGAAGGCACATGTGATTAAGGACATCAGCTTTGACGTTGCAGAAGGTGAATTTCTTGCGATTGTCGGACCAAGCGGTTGTGGCAATGCGATGGTGCAACAATGGCTGCCAAGGATAAAAATATGGGCATTCTCCCCATCCCAGACAACACAATCTAATATTAATCGCATTAATTCCCGCTTTTCCAGAATAGATAAATCTTTATAGAAGGTTTGGAAGTTCTTCAGCTGTTCTAATACAATGCTTAATTGAAAATCCATATCATTCATTGTATTCGTTGAAGAAGCTTTTAGACTTAGTTTAGATTTAATTTCATTACATTCTTTATCAAGTTGAGTAATTTGTTGATTTACATAATCAAGTAATGTCGGATTATAAGTTGATCGACTCAAGGAATCTACCAAATTCTTAATTTGTGTTTGTTTCTTTTTTAGTTGATTATTCTGTAAATCCTTCTGCTTTGTTATCTTTTCTGATTCGATTCTGCAGATCCTTTAACAGTTGATTTACTTTAGAATCTGGTTCAAGATACTTTAAAATCTCATTTACTACCAGTTCATCCAACGTGTTTCCATGGACATTCGGTTCATTACATAGCTTCCCATGGGATTTTTCTTTACAGGAACAAAGATATGCAAAGCTCCGACTACCATCGGTATGTAATCTTGTTTCAAGGTAATTCTTTGGTCTCATTGGTGCTCCACACTTACTCCATAATGTCCCAATGCTTTGTTTCACCTTGCTTATCTAATCTTCTTACTCTTAACTCTCTCGTAATAAGATTAATATATCATTATCTATATTTTTCAATTACCATAAAAATATAGAATCATTTATTTAATGCATCTCTTTTACTTCTACTTTGTTAAACTTTATATCGATAATCTGAACTAAACTTTAATCAAAATTAAGCAAATATATTCCACATTTGATTACACACATGATTACATTTCCCAAGACGCAGCACGAAAACCCCTTTCTTTACAGCATTTTTCATACCCAGACAGCGGGTTCAAGTCCCGCCATCCGCATTCAGTAGAAGACCAGAAATCGTTGAGAAATCAAGGGTTTCTGGTCTTTTGATTTTCTAGAATTGTGATTACGCTTTTGATTATATATATGATTACATATCTATGTTTCTTTGCTTTGTAAAATAAATGCTCCTTATTGATTTAGAATTCATATCTTAATCCTTACCAATAAGGAGCCTTTTTCTACCTTCCTCTACCGGCAAATGGACGGAATTTTTCCGTCAATCAACTATCATTTATTGCAATACGAATTTGTGACTGATCTGATTCTCATCTAAGAATTCTACATAATTCTTTGTTAATTGATAAAAATTCTTATTAAAATCATCATAATTACAATGCTCTGCCAATTCTTCCACATATTTAATCTGTTGGAATTTTTCATAATCAATACTAGGTAAATGTAATGTTTTTACTAATTCGCTTGTTCTGCTATCATGTGTGATCCATAATGCCGGTACACCGTTTCTTAGAGAACACATATTTCCATGGAATCTGCTTCCGTATGAAAATGATATCTCCCTGGTTTTTAAGAACTCACACCATTCCTCGTAACTAAAGAACATATGAGCATTCGTTTTCATGAATTTTGTCAATTCTTCTTTCGATGCCTTTATATTCGGAAATGCGCGAAGATATTCTTCCTCTGTCATTTCCTTATTCTCCAGTGCTGTTTCAGGATATTCCGTCATCATCTGCATAATCCATTGATCATTGTGCTGCATGCCAAGATCAATAATCTTACTTTCCATTGGATTCTTTGTTGTCACGTTAAATACACTTCTTGATGGATCCGGTTGTTTTGTCATCTTAAATTTTCCATCGAAAAACATAAATGCAGATGGACAGCCAATGATACGATAATTGTAAATTCCCATTTTCTCTAAGCAGGCAGCCGTAAACTCACCACGTACACCGATAGAAACTGCACGTTCTGATAAAGCTTTAAAGAATCTGACCTTACTTGGATCAAGCTCTGATACCAATTTACCAGGTGTATCTGTTTTAGAATTCGATTGAGCTCCTAAACCCGCTAAAGTAAACGGTCCTTTTACACTATTCATAAATGCGTGCAAATTATCAATAAATGGAGCTTTCCCACGAATAATAAAATTCGAGGATGGCATAACTTTAGCATATTGATCTAAACTGTCATCGGTTTGAGGTGTTTGAAAGATATCATCCACATAAATTGCCTGTTCTTTCATAGCTTCAACAAATAGCATATTACCTACGTTATTACCATAGTATAAAACTTTCTCTGCAACGTTTGAATTCAAATTCGTACCACCAGACTTGATTGGATTTATAATCAGTGTCTTGATCTCTTTTTCACCCGGATATTTACGAACGGATACTCTTACGTTGGCATCAGCTGCTTTAACCTCTTTTTTCTTCTTTTGTGATAATATCTCTTTGAGGTTAAATAACTCACGAAACTTCATATTTACGTCCTTCACATTCTGTCCATAAAATCTTTCTATCTTCTCACACATTTTTTCCAAAATAGCATCTTCTGTACCATATAGAACTCTTAATGTTTCAGCGACATAGCTGTGTTCCAGATAATACTCAGGTTTCGTATAAGTCTTTGCCGAACTATTACTATCATGAAACCGGAAGTAACTATTGGTGTCTACGGAATATGCAACTTTTCCACCATGCATTAAGTAAAGATAGAAAATCCAATCTCCACATATCTTCATGGATAACCAACGTTTCTCTTTGAAAATTTCAAGTTCACCCGGCTTTCTAAACAAAGCACCCGAAGCATTCGGTATACTATTAATCAAAGCCATCGCTTCCTTCACTTCCTGCTCACTATCATTTACATAATTTTTACTCCATTTCGTCTTACTCACAGAACCAACATAAGACTCAAATGTAAATTCTTTTGGATTACCTTCCTGGTTCACGAACTGATAATGACAATAAGAAATTTTTACTTCCGGGTCTTCAAATGCTGGTATTAACTTTTCTATAAAATTCTTATCACAAAAATCATCGGATTCTGCGATCCAACATATTTCACCAGCAGCCAATTTTATACCTTTACACCACTGATAAAAAACTCCGCCTGAATTCACTTCATTTGGTACATATTTCGTTATTTCGGGATAACTGTTTCTATATTCTTCCAATATTTCTCTGCTATTATCTTTGGAGCAGTCATCCATCAATATAACTTCAATGTTTTTATACGTCTGTTGATAAATACAATCCAGTCTCTGACGTAAAAACTTAGAATGATTATAATTCGGTACAATGACAGAAACTTTAAGTGTTTGCTCTTTTTTATTTGCCAATGCAAGTAATTGATTTGATTTTCGAATTTCTTCTCTACATTGAACTGCAATAGCAGTAGAACTCTCTGACTCTGATTTTTTATAAATCTCCAAATATTGATCAGCAATATGTGACAATTCAAATTCTCGGCTTTTTGCAGTTGAAACAGTGCAACATTGCTTATAGTAGTCTTCGTCTGTGATTAGCTTTGTCATGATTTCGACTACTTGCTGATGTGGAATTTTTCCATTGACTAATTGGAATACGTCACCCGCTATCATTTCTTTATATGTCATCATTTGCCTAATATCACCGATATCACTTGCTATCATCGGTTTCCCAACCATCATAGCCTCAATCAATGTCAATGGTGCACTCTCTGACTTATACGTACTCAAAAGAATGACTGCATCTGATATTGCATAATATTCACATGAGTTATCACGAAATCCAATACAATGGATATAGTCTGGAAGTTGTCTTTCTTTTAGTTCATCATATACCGGTCCTTCACCAATAAGAAGCAAATGTACTTCCTTATTGGTCTTGTTCTGGATCATTTTAGTACATTCTATGGCATCATACCATCCCTTTGGAGGGATTGCACGACTTGCCAATGCAAAAACAAATGCATCTTCAGGAATACCCAAATCACTTCTGTGAATTTCATTAATGATTGGTCTACTCATACCATTGGGTATCTTTTGAAATTGCTCCGGATTGTATTGACCATGTTTCTGAAATGGTATCAAATTCTTATCTGCCACATACGTCCAATAATTAACTTTTCCTTTTAATTGACGATTAAAAATGTAATTCAACGTAGAATCTTCAAACTGGTCATATAAACCATGGGAAGTTCCTACATGATAGATTTTAACTCCTTGCTCCTGGAAACATTCATCCCCCATACCATAGAAACTTTGTAATCCCTGGTGATGCGTATTAACGACTTCAATTCCACAATACTTTATGATATCAGCCATTTCCTTAACACTCTCTGAATAGTATACAGGAATATCAGGATGTAACATATTTCTTACTTTTTCTTCATACACCTTGTGATTCTTTGCATGAACATATACCTGAATCCCCTTAGCATATAATTCATTTGCTAAGCGAATCGGCATAATCTCGCCACCGCCATGAACAAATGCATAAATTCCGATCAAGACATTCGGTTGATATTCCGTTTCAAAGATATTCTGAATTGGAAAATGATTGATCCAATAGAAAGGATCACTATCTTTCCGACTTAAATACTCTGTTCTCATATTTTCATATTGATTTTTGATTTCTTTTGGATCAACATGAAAGGTTCTATATAAATCTCGCAAGAACAGGTATCTCTCATCCAAATTTACTTCATTCACTGAGTTATATTTGATACAAGAAACCAGTTTCTGGTTCGTATGCAAGAAGCCACCTTTTGTAAGATAATGCAAGACAAAACGTTGAATACCATACGGGTCTAATAGATTTCTATCCTTCTGACCAAGAATTCCAAATTCCTTAGGATTTCGGAATAGCATTCTTGATAAACGGTAATAAGGTGCACAATTTGTAATGTCAAACTCCCGCTTTCCCAGTGTGATGCAAACGCCATTTTTATCAAACTTATATGGAATATTTAGTTTTGCTAAAGAATCATTAAAATAGCAGTCTGCCATCAAAATAGCTTTATTCTGCATTCTAGTATTCATAACTTCAAGGAACGTATTATTCGCGTGATATCCATCTTCCAAAATCCAAATCAAGTTGCCTGTTGCACATTTCAAACCATCAGAACCTTTTTCATTATGAAAGATCAAACCAAACGCTGCATTCCTGCAACGTTTCTCAATGTCTTTTCTCTCCTGGTCACTACAATGAAGAATGATACATTCCTTTGGTTGAATTGATTGCTTTAAGATGCACTCAACTCGCTGTTGTAGTCCTTTCGAGTTCTCACTATGTGGAAGAATAACACTTATTGTATACGGTTCGCCTTTTTTTTCCTGCTTATCTATGTAATTCCTTAAATAGGTAGACTCATCATTGTTAAAAGGTCTGCATACACGACCTTCTGATTTTCCATAATAGCAATAGTGTTCAAAAAGATTCATATACTTCGCTGCTCGAAGGTCCGTATAATTTTCCAGGTAGATTCTTGTATCAAATGTACTATTTGGATTAAATCCCTCATACATACCTTTCTTTACATAATGTCTAATTGGTGTTGATAAAAATTTCCCCAGTATACGAACGAATCCAATATTGGAACCTCTTAATTTCCAACCAAAAGTTTTTGAGAGTTGCTCTGCAACTTCAGGATATTCATGCAAATAATACTCTCCACTGAACATACCACTCTTATAAATACGATACATGCTCTTATATTCATAAATGAATTTTTTAAATGTATGCTCATTCTGATGGAAACGGCTCCATTCTAAAAATATATCAGCATCCTTCGCCGGTCGTCTTCCTTCTCTATAACCATATTTAATATAATGGAGTACCGGCATAGTTCCCGACTTACGCACATCTTGATTATTATTAAAATAATATGTTGTATCAAATTCTTTACACGGATTCCGATATTCTTTCCACCCATATTTTAAAAAATGATGGATTAAGTTATGTGGGTAATCTTTCAAATCAGGATATGTTTCTGCATAATACTCTGAATCAAATAAACGATATTTACACAATAATTTCTTCCCGATACTTAGCTGATAGTATCCTAAAAATTTTTTATCTAGACGATATAACATATGGTATTTACCTTCCTCTCTTATTCACATCATCTTCATACATACTCAATCCTGTTTCAACATCACCCTCATAAACAATTTGTCCATCGCGCAAATAAATCACTCGATTACAGAATTGTCGGATCAGAGTGTCCGAGTGCGAAGAAAATAAAATAGATTTACCGGCTTGAAATAACTGTGTAGTCTTTTCTCTTGATTTATTTTGAAAGCGTTTATCTCCAACTGCAAATACTTCATCTACAATAAGTATATCCGGGTCTGAGAACACTGCCAGTCCAAATCCTAACCTTGCAGCCATGCCGGAGGAATATGTTCGTAATGGCATATCAAAATATTCCCCCAGCTCCACAAATTCAATGATATCATCAATGATTGAATCAATTTCTTCTTTTGTCATGCCAAGTAAAGTACCTTTATAGTAGATATTCTTTCTTCCGGTATAGTCCTTGTTGAATCCAGCGGATAGATTGATCAGCGAACCAACTCGCCCATTGACTGTAATATTACCTGCTGTTGGGAACGTGATCCCTGCTACCATTTTCATTAAGGTGGACTTTCCTGCGCCATTACACCCAATCAATCCAACAACTTCCCCTTCATTCACAGTAAAGGAAATATTCTTTAGCACATGTTTTTCACCTGAAGAATGTTTCTTTCTAAATAACCATTTGATAATCTGATAATCTCTATTAAATAAAAAGTATGTTTTTGACACATTTTCCACAACGATATTCTTTTTCATAAATTCACTCCGTATTAGATGAAATCCGCATAGAATTTTCTTAACTTATATTGAATCCTGCATCCTAAAAGCAATAGAACAATCATACATAGCCAAAAATATATCGTATAAATCATTGATGGCATTCCACCCCAAACAAAGGCATTACGAAAACCTGATATTACATATGCCAGTGGATTTAAATGCAAAATCACATTTAAAATCGGACTCTCTATTTTATCAAATGCCCATATGACAGGACAAATGAAGATTAAGATTCTCATGAGTGACATATACAATTGATGAAAATCGGTAGATACCGCAACAAATGCAGATATAATAAGATTTAATATAAACATACATACCAACATTGCAATCATAAAATAAATTACTTTAAAATAATTAATCATTTTACCATATCCAAATGCATAAACAATCACAACTAATACTACAAAAGTAAAGATACGTTGAAAAAATATTGTTAATACATCAATCGCAGGTATGGTGGTAATTGGGAACTTAATACTCTGAATGATGCTTTTATTATTCTTTATCGCAGCAGTCCCTCGATTAAGAACTTCATTCATAAAAAAAAATGGAATCAGTCCTACCAACAGATACACAATGGGGTTGATTCCCATAATTTCACCGCCGCCACTCGTTAAAACACGAAATAGCGTGTATACAACAAAATACATAATATCTCTAAAATAAAGCCAAAATACACCGAAGCTGGTTCGTATTGTCTGTTGATTCACGTTCTCAATTGCTAAATGCATAATCATTTTTCGATTATCTACATGTTCTTTTACTACAAATTTTATCGCTTCTAGCATAATATCTCCTTCTTAGATATTACAAATAATCAATATCATAATCTATTGAAAATGGATTTAGATTTGGATTATAAAATGGATCTTTTCCAAAAAATTCTTCATTCAAAGTATATAATCTTCTTTGTTCTCTTGCAAGACGCCTGATTTTACGATAAGTAAAATCAGTTCCTCTACTTACCGATTCGTAATGATACAATACTACATCATTTCGAACTACATTAAAATATCCTGCTTTGACAGCTCTCATTGAAAAATCGATATCATTATATGCTACTGGGAACCTTTCATCCCATCCACCAAGGAAGTCGAACTTCTTTTTTTCAACCATCATACAAGCTCCTGTAACAGCAATACAATTCATAACAGCATTGGACAGGTTATGATAATGATCGGTTTCATCCTTCATCTGGTAAAAAGCATGTGCAGGATTACCTTTCAGGTTGATAATTCCACAATGTTGAATCTTGTTAATTTCTGGATATAAAAGCTTTGCACCAACTAAGGCTGTATTGTCCTGCATTGCCTGTCCACACATGATACTCAACCAATTACGAGTGATCACTTGCGTATCATCATTCAAGAATACCAATACATTCCCTTTTGCATGCATCGCACCATAATTACACATATACGAAAAATTAAATGGCATCTTCTGATGGAA
Source organism: Clostridiales bacterium (assembly GCA_029098165.1). Lineage (GTDB taxonomy): Bacteria > Bacillota > Clostridia > Lachnospirales > Lachnospiraceae > Lachnoclostridium. The sequence continues at coordinate 10,168 of JAQXNU010000173.1, read as the reverse complement.
ATAGTGCAAATTGTGTAACTTGCTATATTCCTTATATGTCTCATATGAGTTTTGATCACTTCCATTATCCACTACAATAATTTCAAAAGGTATTTGACATGTTTGATCCAGAATAGAATTCACACATCTAACAAATACATCGTAATTATCTTTTGTCAGTATAATAATACTAACGAATACTTCTTGTGGTAGTTCATACTGTATATGCCCTAATCGACTTTTCTTTGATTCAACTATAGTTCCTTTTTTTCCTACTCTCTGAAGGTGAGATTGCTTAATCGTATATATAAGCTTTTGAAGTTCCGGATCTATCCTAAATTCAGAAGTTAAAAACTCGTTCTGCAGCAATCGGCTATATTGTAAATTAATATCTTGTAAAGCTGAATGGTATAGCACCTTCGGTATATGTTTGATCTTTGCAGCATGTTCTGTCACTCTCAATATATAATCATACAGCCAAATGATACATCCAATCTTAGAATTAAGAAGTTCATCATTTGGATTGCTGTTTTTTTTCTTATCACAATTTGCTTTCAAAAACAATTCTCGACTACAGATAAATGAATTACCAATATAATTAAAGTCCAATAATGTATCTGGCGACCAACCAGGCTTAAAAAATGGATTACTTCTCACCCCCGATTGACGAATAATTTGATCTTCATCAGAATATATAAACTCAAACTTTTGCCGAATTGCAAATTCTAACTCTTTTAAAAAATTTATAGCTAATATGTCTCCACACTGGATATATGCGTGATACTCATAATCTCTGACACTATCGATGCCTGTTGAATATAGAATACCTTCTTCTTTACATAATCGTTCCATTTTCTCTCTTAAATCTTCTTCTAATTTGGATCTGTTATGAGCAACTAAAAGGATTCCCGCTGGTTTATATTGACTCTGCTTGTATATTGATTCTAATGTATGTTCTAACTCCAATAAACTACTATCTTCAGATACTAATATGACAAATGCTATACATGATCTTCGGTTACATATTTCATTTGGAATATCTCCTTCGCGTTTTTTCCTCCATCTCTTGTATTTTTCTTGTGCCGATCGTTGTTTGTATCTTTTATTCTTAACTAATACAGAAATTTCTTTTAATCTTCCCGATACAACGATCTTATATATTTTTTTTAACACAATCTCACTCCTTAGAACATAGAATGTCACCTTCGCTATTTTCTTTTAGCCATTGCATTAAAAGTAAATAAGCTTCTTTTAATTCTTTTATCCCCTGCTGCTCTCTCTTCATTTTTAAATAGAATAAACGTGAAAAGAACTCGAGTCTAGCCAGAATGATAGTAATTTTAGCACTCCTGTGTCCAAATGTTTTATTCATATATATGATGCGGCTTCTAATCTCGTAAAATAATCGATGGCTTTTAACATTTTTTGAAGCGCCACCTGCGTAATGTACAATATTGGTTTCTGCGCAAAAGAGATTATAGTATCCACTTTTCACTAATCGATAGCAAAAGTCAACTTCTTCATAATACACAAAAAATCGTTCATCAAATCCCCCTAGCTTCAAAAAAATATCTTTCGAAACCATAAAATATGCTCCCATCACTTCATCCACTTTTCTATCTGTCAAGTGATTCCATTCACACATAAAAAGATTCCAGCTCTTAATTATCCGATTAAGTCCGGTACACTTTGCAAAGAAATAGAAATTTCTTGGAAATCTGGAACAGCTTCTAACAACCTGATTTGATTCATCGAGCATTTGTACACCTAATGCTCCTATCCCTTTTTTCAAGTGTCTGCGATAGGTACTAAGTGATACTTCTAAAGTATCCTGTTTTACTATAGTATCTGGATTTAAGAATAACAAATATTCAGCAGATGCATCGGCTGCACCTTGATTGCACGCTTTTGCAAATCCCTCATTTTTAGCATTTCTTATTAATCTAATATCTGTTCTCTCATTGAGTATAGATAGATTTCTCTCATCGGATGCATTATCCACAACAATAATCTCTTCAAGACAAAAAGTTTTCATTTCTGATTTTTGAATTGAATCTAAACATCGTATCGTATATTCTGACGAATTATAGTTCACGATAACGATACTCAAACCAGGTATATAGTTATTCACGATTTTAATATTTCCTCCCAAAATGTTTGATTCACATGACTTTCAAATTTATCTTCCCAGCACTCTCTAGCCGCAATTGAATACCTTCCATACATTGCTTCATCGGTTGCTAAAGCAACAACTGCATCTTTCCATTCATTCATGGTTGAAACCCTATACCCATTCATATCATTCGTAATAACTTCTTTACAATATCCAACATCTGATACAATTGCCGGCATGCCTGCAGAGATATACTGAACTGCTTTAAATGCTGCCTTTCCAAGAGTAAACTTATTATTTTGTAAAGGCATTAAACCAACATGCGAATGTTTTAGCAGTTCAATTGCTCCATGTCTGCTCCATACATGATTTTCTACCCGTAAATATTTACATTCACAGGCTACCCTTGTATTAGATACACACCGAAGAATCAATTCTTTATCATAGTGTTCTCTCAATTCTTTGGCAGCAAGATCCAGACTACTCATGATCGCTCCAAGATACTTTACGTTATCCCTTGTACCAAGCCATATGAGATATATTTTCTTCGAATAAGTTTCCATTCTACTCCTAATGTAAGTATCAATATTCTCTTTTGCAAATATATGATCCGTCGTACACAAAATATTTACCTTACTATGGATTGTATAAGGAAGCGTTGACTTTAAATACTCATTGGATACAACGACTCGCTTCGCATATTTTATCAGTATTTCCAGTTCTTTCTTTGTAATTTCTCGATCTGCAATAATATTATCATCAAAATCCCAAATTACATTTCTACCTTTAAAAAATCTTTTTACTAAAAAAGATGCATAAAATGGAAAAAACCTCGGAAATATCGTACGACTAATAATAATATTCTTAATATCTGAATGACTATAGTGGAAAATAAACCATGTATTATGTATTATTCCATATCCTGCAAGTACTAATTTGCGTATCATGCCTGCAAAGCTATTTCTATTGCTTTGAATTTTATCTCTTCCAATATTATAATACCAGTTGTAGAGCCTATCTGATGAATATGAACAAACTTTAATGTCTTTATTGCCGTAATAATATTGTAATAATCTGTAGTAACTTGACGGGTCTGTATGATTTTTAATAAATATCACTGTTTTCATTTTTTATTCCATTTTCTTTCCCCTTGTTCTTGCGCTCTGCATCCAAACTATTATAAATGCCTCTCATCTGTTCCTCACTGACGATACGCCTTAAAATTTTTAATATGAATATGGGGCACGAACAAGATCAATCTGATGTTTCATTATGTTACAACAAAATTACAATATCGCATTCATAAATGATCTTGCTAATGCTATATTGTATCCTGGTGAAGCTTAAATTTATGATTCAGACCATTCTCTTCTAAAAACTGTACGTAATTCTCCGTCATTTTTTTATATGCAGAACGATGTTCATCATAATTACAATACGGAATTAGTTCTTCGATATCATTTACCTTACTTAAAACACTATAATCAATACTTGGTAAATGTAATGTTCTAACCAATTCACTTGTCCTGCTATCATGCGTAATCCAAAGTGCAGGAATTCCATTTCTTAATGAAAACATATTTCCATGAAATCTACTGCCAAAAGAAAACGTAAATTTATTATCTTGTAAATAATTTACCCAATCTTCATACGTAAAGAAGATATGGGCATTTTTCTTCATATATTCCACCAGTTCTTCTTTGGGAATATTCATGTTAGGAAAATAAGTATTAAACTCTTGTTCGGTCATTTTTTGTTCTCCAGAAGCAACCAATGGTAACTCTGTCATCATCTGCATAATCCATTTAGAATTCTTTTGCATACCTAATTGGACGATTTTACTTTCATAAGAGTTCTTAGTCGTGACATTAAATAAACACTTGCCAGCACTTGGTTCATTCACTCGAAACACACCATCAAATTGATGATATGCAGAAGGACATCCTATAATACGATAATTATAAATCCCCATTTTCTCTAAACATGCCGCTGTAAATTCTCCTCTTACTCCAAGTGATACTGCTCTTTCAGAAAGGTCTTTAAAAAATTTAATCTTATACGGTTTTAAATCTGCTACTAATCTCTTTGGTGTATCGTCCTTTGCATTAGATTGTGCACCCAGACCGGCCATTGTAACTAAACCCTTTGTTGTATCTAATAGCTGCTGTAACCTTTCAATAAATAAGGTATCCCCTCGAATTATAAAATTAGACGAAGGAATTACCATATTACAAAAATCTAAACTTGTTCCTCGCTGTGGACCAGGTGATAATTCCCGAACATAATTTAGCTGTTCCTTCATTGCCTCGACAAAAAGCATGTTTCCGGTATTACTTCCATAGTCATTCAGCTTCTGAGTAATTCCATGTCCCAGTTTTCTGCTTCCTGCCATGATTGGATTTATTAATACAGTTTTTCTTTCTTCCTTCTTATATTCCAACTTTGGTTCAATTTTGCTTCCACTTAACCTAATCTGTCGTATCTGATCATTGCTCTGCTGCAAAACTTCATTTTGATTACTCTTTCTTCTAAAAATACTAATAATATTCATATTAAACCTTTACTTTAATACCACAATACTTACAGTTACCGTAACCATATATAATCTTCAATGGTTCCTCATCTATTTATGATATAACAAGCTCTCGTCTGTATCAAACAACTTCGCTATGGTTCTGAACATTGAAACAAGTACTTCACCTTTTTTTGTTATATGATACCCTTCGCCTGATTGTTCTATTGTTCCTGTAATATCCTGCTCCTTAAAACGTTTTTCAAATGCACCATACTTCTCCACATAATATTGGAGAAATGCTTCCTCTATTTCATCCTCAGTATAATCAACTTCACTGTGATCCGCCATATAACTTAGCATAAATACAGAAACCGAGCGTTCCACCGTAACAGGAATTAACGTAAAAAGAACCATATTAATACAGCAATAAGTTAAACACATTAATAATATGTCCTTTATTTCTAACATCTTTATACAAATTTTTCGTAGGATAAATAACACAACCATTACAAAAATTCCACTTACTATGAGTAAAGCAACTCCACGATACATTAATACATCCACCCCTTTAATGAGCGGAGTATGGAACAACGCAATAAACAAAATCGTTCCAATCATATACGCAAAAATAAAAGTGCCAATCCATGCAGCAAGATTTCTTAATATATCTTTCATATGTAATCATCCTTTTGAAATTCTTATATCATTACCTTCTTATCTTTTTCAGTACTAAGGCTTCAAAGCACTTAATTTATATTACAATACATAATAATAGATACAGCAATGAATAATAGCATTAAAATTTCTATTGTTTTATTCAGGAAAATTCTCCATTTCTTTCCGTCTATGATTCTATCAGCCTTTACGTTACCTGCTGCATGATCATAGCTGATTCCTAACATTACAGCATTCACGAATGCTACCATTACTACATATCTATAATCCATCGTACATCCAAAAGGATACTTTATATTAAATGTGAAATATGATCCCATCGTAACCAGCCATAAGATTGGGAATCCAAACAGAACAAATTTCTCGTTCCATGCTTTATCACTTATTGTCCTATTTGCTGCACATTTTACTCCTTCCATAAATCGTCGTACCATACTAATAAGCGAGATTACTAAAAGAATCAGATATACAAAAATTAGGAATTTAGGAATTATTTCATTGATATCAAATGTAAATTCACCAAACAATGCTCCTCGTATTAAATAAGTTGTAGTATTGTAATCCTCATATGGCAGATTATACGTCTGTTGAAATAAATTCTTTAATGGTACACTGATAAATCGTTTGAAGAAGCTCCAATCCCCACAATATAAATCATGCGTTTTGCTGATTTCTAATACATAATTGAATGGTTGATGAAATAATAGATAATTTCTGATAGGATACCACAACCCCAGCGGAAAGCATATAAGGCCAAAACAAAGTAATCTTTTAACTATCTGTACAGCACTACCATTTTTTATTGCTTGTATAAAAGAAATGATCATAAGTATTCCGGTTATTAATGCCAGCACTCCACAGGATATCTTGGTTGACATACCCATACCAAATAGTAATGCAAGGATAATTGTGTTTTTATAACTTTTCTCTTTGTACCAGCGAATCGTATAAAGTACGATCATAAACATAAAATAATAAGCTAGAGCATCATTATTAACTCTTCCTGCTAAAAGATACATATTTGGTAAAAATGCAAGAAATCCAATTGTAACAAGTTGAACTCTATGAGAAAGTTGCAATTCTTTACATATCCTAAGCCCCACTCTTAAGGTTGCACATGAAGCGAAACAAGACACTATTTTTGCTGCTTCAATCAAATGCACGGCATCATTTTTACTCGTGAATGGTCTCACTAGGTACATAGCAATTGCAGATAAAAAATGATAAAGCGGCGGATGATACATTTGTCCTTTATTAATATCCGGAAGTTTTAAATACTCATAAATTCTATAAATATACGAACGATGACCATAACCATCCAAAGATATAATTCCAGCATCATGACCTCTCACACCTGAATCGGTATATAGCATATATCCTATTCTCATAACAAATCCTATTAATATAAGAATTGGAAGAAGATCCGGTTTTTTCTCTTTTCTAAAAAACCATAGCATCGCAAATATACATAACGTACTTAAAATCATGAGCTTCATATATTTTTGAATTGCTTTCACGTCATTTAAGCTACCTGTATTATACGAAATAATAAATAATAGAAAAATTACAAGCACCAATATAAGATTCTTATATATCTCTTCCACAGATTCTTTTTTTAATTTCATCAAATTCTATCTCCTATAAGTATCATTCTCATATCTTATCTAATAAGCCCTATAATTCACTTCATTTCTACTCTGTATTTAACAGCAGGATATCTATAGATCTCATTACCATCAAATCCAATCATATAAAATGAGATTTCATTTAAATCTGTAGTTTGAAACACTGAAAGAGGAAATGAGGCTTTATATTCGATATATGCTAACAAGTCATTCTCAAACCGTTTTCCTAAATTTATATTCTTTTTTCCGTAATTCAATGAATAAAAAGTATCACCAACCTTAACAATTAAATCTGCAAGAGGCTTATCATTTACAAAATCAGCCGCCCATCCTTCCAATGTAATGTCTTTTGATTGTTTTGATATTGTAATTACCTGACCTGATATATCTATCCCCTCAGATTTATTTAATGCAAAACCATGATTGCCAATCCAATAGTCTACTTTTTGAACCTTTCGCTCTTTAGAAGTATTAATAATGTCCGAGCATATCTCACTATAAATAGCTGGTCTATTCTTGAAGTAATTTCTAAAATAGTCTTCTTTATAATATACTTTCTCTTTCCTATTTTCTAAATCACTAATATACAATTTGTTCTCTTGTGTTCTAATTGCATTAAGCATTGCCAAAACATCAGGCAATTCACTTTTTACAAATATTTTCATTTCATCCGGTACTTCTTCTTCAGAATGAGTTTCCGCATATCGTTTTTTCATTGCATCATAACATGGAGTAACCACTTTCGGCTTATTGCTTAATTCCTTAAGCGTAGCTAAAAGATTTCCATATAATTCTTCTTCCTTATACGCTTCAAAGCCAAAATCTCTCGGATCATACCCCTCTGCTAATATACTCATAATCGTTCTTGTACACTTTTCACACTCGCAGCAGTTCTCTCCTTCTTTTGAGCGATAACAAACTCTAAGTTTTATCTTTTTATGATGTGTTGAACTATATTGACAAAGAACTGATACTTTATTTTGCCTGCTAAGTTCAAAACCATCATGACATATTTGAGCGTTACCAATACGTACAAAATTATCAATTGACGGATCTGAACCGCACGTTGCTTTTATATCATCTTGTGCAGAATATGACGATGCAAAATAGATTCGTTTTAGATCAAACAGATATGCATAACCTGCTGAAAGACCAAACATTCCAAGCCCATGTTGTAAACCATGCCAAAAATTATCTCCAATAATTGGATATATATATGAATATATTTCTTCGTTATTAACAAACTTTCTTAGTGTAGAAACACATGACACAATGCGTAGATTGTGTAATTCAGCAATCTCTCTATTTTTTCTCAATATTTCACTAAAACCTGCCTGATTGCAATACCAGATATCTGCACCACATACAGTAAATAAAATCATTTTTTCCTTTTCATGTCGTATAAGCGTTGTGTATGCATCCACTCCCCCACTGAAAAAGGCCATCGTATCAGCTTCATCAGAATCTGTTCCATATGCTGATTCTTCTATATTATCACATAGAATAACATCTTTATAATTAAATGAAAGTGAAGGATACATCCTGGCAAATCCATTCATAAATCGTGGTATTGAATCATAGAAGTTTTTATCGATAATTGGTAATACTATTTTTGCATCAAATATTGATGCTAATACAATTACATTGCACACCAAAGGTACTGCTGCTAATCCCAATGGAATTCCCGAAATATCTTCACTATATTCCACCCAAAACTTAATTGAATTGTTAAAATATTTGCTCCATTCACCTGTAACGTTATAGTCGTATACGATTCGTTTTCCCTCGAGCCTAATGCTCGTAACCTCAAACATATTCATTATTAGCACCTTATACACATAATTATCTTTCTATATTGTCAAGCCCCTGAGTATTGATTTTACAGGCTATTCTTTGCAGGTTTCTCTCCATTATCATTATCTAATGAGTAATAAATCTCCTTCATCTGCTTTTCAATCTCATCAAGACTAAACTTTACAATAATCTTCTTGCTTTCTTCGATCATATGCTTCTGTAAGCTGATACTGGACATTATATTTGTTATCGCTATTGCAAACTCACTGCTGTTTCCCGGAGCTACTAAAAAACCATTTTTCCCATTATGAATTAAATCTCTGTTTCCTCGAATGTCACTTACAATACATGGTAATCCATTTGCCATAGCTTCCAAAAGTGCTACAGGTAAACCTTCTCTGTAGGACGGAAATACAAATAGATCGGAAGCTGAACATATTTCATTAATATGATTCTTAAAACCCAGTAATTTTACTTGCTTTGAAACACCAAGTCTTCCTGCCAGATTTTCCAGATAATTCTTCCACTTTCCCTGTCCGCATATGATATAATATAAATTTGCATCCTTAAGCTCAGATAAAGCCCTTATAATAACTGCATGATTTTTATTCTTATTTAATTCACCTACCGATAATATAATCTTTGCTTTGGCAGGTATACCCAGCCTTCTACGAAATTCTTCCTTGTCAACATCCAAATGCGAAAACTTTATCAAATCAATACCAGTTCCGGGTACATATCTAACTTTCTTAGCATGCATATGACTTCTTGCAAATTTATAATCTTCTTTGTTGATGGTGATTAATACATCTGTCATCCATGAGCAAAGCCATTCAAACGGAAAGTATAATAACCAGTTTCTAAGGGGTGCTCCATGATAAAAGTGGAAGCCATGAGCAGTATATATTACTTTCGTCTTTGTTATGAATGCAGCTAAACGGCTTAAGATTCCACAAATTGGTGTATGGCAGTGAATGAAATCAAACTTCTCTGTTCTTAACAAGTTTAATAATTGTCTGAAAGCTTTACAATGATCTTTAATATTACCGATCCATCTGGAAAAGCATATTTGATGTGACTGTATCCCTTGCTGCTTCAGAATGTCTTGAAACATAATTCTATTCTCATCCGTCCAAACAGATTGATTCTCAAAATTACAGGCAACCTGCACTTCATATCCCATACTTTGCAAAAGCTCAATATTGGACATATTAAATTGTCCGATCATTGATGTTACAGAAGCAACCATAAGCATCTTTTTCATCTTCCATTTATCCTTCCAATTTTTCAGATAATCTTTCTGTTTCTTGTCTCAGTAATCGCAACAGCCTTATTGTTCCCCCCAGCTTCTTATAGGTTTCCTGATTGTAATATTTTACACCGGCTTTCGATAACCTTAGGTAATCTACGATCTGTTCCACAGACAGCCCTTCTGCCTGTAATCTCAAAATCTACAATGCCTTATCT
>JAQXNU010000172.1 GCA_029098165.1 Clostridiales bacterium | reverse complement strand
GCTAAGCGAATCCGTTCCTGTACATACACAGAATGGAAAGGACGAACGATATAATCAATCGCTTTTTGTGCCTGACACTTTAATACTGTCTGGCGATCAGAAAGTGCTGTTACAAATATAACTTTAATATCTGAATCTATTTCCTCTCTAATCCGTTTGACTGTCTCAATTCCATTCATAACGGGCAGATCCACATCCATAAGAATTAGATTTGGTTTTTCATTTGTTTTTAGGTAGTCCAATGCCTGTATTCCACTTTTGACCATGATTACTTTATAGCTATTCTCGAGTACGCTTCGTAACAGCTGAAGATTCGTAACCATATCATCTACGATAAGTATTTTCTTACATTCCTGCCTTAAATCATTATGATGAATACCGATTTCATCACTAAAATCGGTCTGTACATTCGACGTTGACTGAATTGTTATATTTCGATAATCTCTTGCTTCATTCAGGTTGATCTGTTTTCCATCTAATAATCGGATCTTTGGACGTATTGGATTGGATGTATTCTCTACAATGACAGCCTCTCTACCATCCGATAAATAAACACTGATTCCCTTTGGATATACTGGTACTGCTCTTGTAAATGCATGAACAACCTTTTCATCAAATAAGATATTTGCTCCACCTAGTAGGTATTCAATCGCTTCCGATCTGTCATATGGTTTCTTATAAGGACGTTTTGAGGTCAATGCATCATAGACATCTGCAACATGAATGATCTTTGCAAATAAATGTATCTCGTCTCCAACAAGACCTTTGGGATATCCGCTACCATCTTCATTTTCATGATGAAACATAATTCCTGAACGTGAAGTCGCTGATACATTCCATCGATCTTTTATAAGTTCAACTGCCAAGGCTGGATGATCCTTAATGCATTGAAACTCTTCCTTAGTTAACCTGGCTGGTTTATTTAAAATCTGAGGATCGATCATTAACTTACCTAAATCGTGCAAAATTCCAGCGACACATAAATTGACCAAATCGGTTTCATTTAAATTCAGATACATTCCAATAATTCCTGACATAACAGCAACATTTACGGAATGTCGATATGTATAATCATCAAAAGTCCGCAGATCGACCATGTCAAGAGAAACCGTCTTGCTATGTAAGATCTGATCAACAATTTTCTTAGCTACCTCAAGTGTCGTATCAATATCATTATTTCTTAATGCCTCTACACCTTTATTACGAAGTTCTGCTGATATTGTCTCTTCAATAAAGATATCTTCTGTTAAGCTATCCGTAATATAAATTCCTGGATATCCTCTTCTCTTTAAGTTATCTATGTATTCTTTTGACAGTTCACTCCCATCGGACAATAAGATATGATTCAAGTTATCATATACCGGCTTAGCCAGTTTCATTCCTGGAAGAGCTTTCTCGATAGTAATGTAACGCAAATTCGGTACTCCTTTCTAGTCACTTACGCAAGTCTTTTTCTTTATACCATAATTTACGTGTTTTTTCCACCCTAATTCACTACTTTCTCCTATAAGCTCCTAACAGATCTTTTCGAAATACAATAGACATGCAATAGAATATATCATAAAATACAGATAATATATCACGATCTAATGTAAGGAGATAGTAATGAAAATAATAGCTCATGTGCATACCGACTTTCCAACTAAGTTTGGAATTCCACGTCAAAGCAATCTGGTAAAAGAGCTAAAAGGTACAATTGTTTTTGAGCCAGAATATCGCAATCCAGATGCACTCTATGGATTAGATGGCTTTTCTCATATATGGCTGCTATGGCAGTTTTCCGAAAACAAGAGATCGACTTGGTCTGCCTCAGTGAGACCTCCTCGTCTTGGTGGAAATGAATATCGAGGAGTTTTTGCAACACGTTCTCCCTTTCGTCCAAACCCAATTGGATTGTCTTCCGTAAAATTAGAACGCATTGAAATGGATCCAACTCTAGGACCAGTGTTACACATTCTTGGAGCTGATCTTATGGATGGAACTCCAATCTATGATATTAAGCCTTATCTGCCATATACCGACTGCCATACCGACGCAACTGGTGGATTTACAGAAGTAACCAATGCGCATCATTTAACCGTTGAGATTCCAGAATCCATTGCATCCGTATTATCATCAGAAACCCTATCTGCTCTTAGAGGGATACTGGCACAGGATCCACGACCAGCCTATCAAAAAGATCCCGAACGAATCTATGGTTTAGAATTCGCTGGTTATGAAGTAAAATTTCAAGTGGATGAGATGAATTTAAAGGTTTGTCAGATCGATAAGATCATAATGTGATCTGTCATTATCCTTTTCTCCCTTTAAATTCTTTTTCTATGTGTAGAAGTTCTGTTTTCGAAAGCAAGGTCGTCCCTTCAAAATCCAGTTCAATAATATATGGCATCCAGTCAATGATTCTTAAAAATGAATTACAGTCATAAGTGGGATCGTAATAATTAAGAATTGTGCTTAATGCTGTCCCATGAGTACCAATGACAATATTCTTGCCTTGATTGTCTTCAAGAATCTCTGTCAAAGCCTCTATATTTCTTTTCTGTACCATCTCAAGGGATTCCCCTTGTTCCTCATGGTAGGAATGATCTTCCCATCGTTTTTGGAACATCCCTTGATTATTGCCATTTGGCCCACTTGTACGTTCACGTAAACGCGAATCTGTTATGATCTCTTTGCCATAGTACTGTGCCGTTTCCGCAATTGTATCATAACTTCTTTTATATGTACTGCAGTAAAATGCATCAATCTTTTTGTCCTTTAAGACAGGCAGAACACTTTTTACATCCTTTTTCCCCTCAGTCGTCAAAGGTCTTGTTTTATCTTCTGTCCAACTATGATCTGGCTGAGCATGACGTACAAAATAGACTTTTGTCATAAGTTTCACTCCTTTTTTTCAATCCTATCGTTATGTATGTATTTTTCTCGTAAAAACCAGTATCACACATGTTTAAGAAATCCTCATTCTTGATCACTCGGTTATAGTATTCATTCTCTGTATTCACTTGTCCTCGTTCAGAATCTACAGCATAAATGACATCTTTTCCATATCCTACGATTGCAATATAGTGATAATACTCTGTATTCGGTATCATTCTTACAAAACTGACTACTGGAACTCCCTTGTATAACTCTTTTTTCAGATTTTCTATCGAGCCAGAACATACATTTACCTCATAGCCCTCATTCTGAAGATAATTCATAATACTTTCGATTGGTACGGTACCATCCGCAAATTTTTGAGGAATTTTTTCATATAGCTCGTGTCCCTTAACATCAATCCCAAGACTTCTTAATACATAAGCAGTTGAATAACCAGAGCAATCATAAGCTTCCTGATAATCAAAGTAATTTTCTGTCTGAATCACATATTCTTCAGGAAGGTCTGTTTCTTTTGCACTCCTATTTTTTTTGCTCGGATTCGTCATGATGATCATGATGATTGAAAAAATAACAAACAAAACGATTAAGATGGTTCCTATGATATGAACTTTTTTAGAATTCGTATTCTTTATGCTATGATTATCCATAGCATACACTTCCTTCCTAATTTTATTTATTCTATTGATAACAGTATATTATACCATAGTGAAATTAGGCGTGGAAGAACTTTTTCCATATTCACCTATTATAGTTTTTTACACATACAAATAGAATTTGGCATATTGACATACTGTCCATAGTTTGGGGTTCTCTGGTATCCTAACGACTGATACATATGGCAAGCTGCCTTTAAAATAACGCTTTTTTGCTTTCCCGATATCTTCGATAATAATAGTAACTGTCACTCTCCATATTCGGCTGTTTATGGCCAATTGGAGTTCGTTTTTCATATAATTCAAACCCACACTTCTCACCTAATCTACAAGATGCTATATTGGCGCAATCAATAGTTAAAATTAGATAAGGCAATGTAGAAACCTGAAAACACCAGTCAACAAATGCCTTTACTGCTTTTGTCGCATATCCTTTATGCTGACAAGACTCTTTGATAAAATAAGCGACTTCAACTTCCCCTGAAGTTTCTTCTTCCCCCATACCGATCATACCAATTAGTTCATCTGTTTTTGCAAAAGCGATTGCATATCGCTTATTCTCGTAAAGATCGATTGAATCACTTTGTGTTTGAAGCCATTCCACATACCCCTCAAGTCTACCAGGAACTAAACTATTCTCGTACCAGTCCTTCATAAAGCGTACAATATTTTTTTCTTTTACAATTTCCCGAAGAAGTGGGATATCTGTTGCTTTGAAATCTCGAATAATTAGATCGTCGATTAGTAATTTCATTTGCATTATCTCCTATGTATAAAAATAAAAATGCTGCTACCCTCATTCACTTTGCTTGTTTCTTAATAAGCTAGCTAACGTATCAATGATCATTTTGTTAACTTTCCACACATTATAACATACTATAATTCAATTGCATTAAATATCTAAATTAATATACTTTATTATTCTCTGTCTGACTTTGACGAAAAGCTTTGGAACTTGTAGATTCATTTTTTCAGATCTAACTTAATACCTCTATGTCTACTTATAATTCCATGTTATATTATGTCTGTGCACAATTACATATCAATCAAAAGGAACAACAGCTAGCCTTAAAGAAGTATTTGACTCAAATGCTTTCTGAATTACTAGTAGAAAAAGAAGCAATTAATTCTTATCTAAAACATCATAATAGTAAGCCTAAGTCAATCATGTCATCAACCATTGGGCACTATCATCCATTTATATTAAACATCTACTTGTTCGTATTCTATAATTCTATTTCAAGCAAAAACGTCAACTTAGTAACCCATTGCAGCTGCAACTACATCCATCTTTTCTTTGCCGACCAAACATTCTAATAATGTAAATGCAACATCTGCTGCCGTCTCAGGACAAAAACTTGTGATAATATTCTTATCAACAACAATACGCTGATTTGGAATCACGTCTACACCGAATTCCTCTAATTGCTTCTGTCGGTATCCACCACCCAAATGATAAGTGGTTGCATTTCTTCCTACAAGAACTCCACTTTTTCCTATAGGTAATGCGCCTACACAAATACTAGCTATGTACTTTTCTTGTTTATCAAACTCAGATATTATATCTAAAAATCGAGGATCATAAGCTTCAGTATAAAATCCGAATTCTTCATAACCACCTGGAATTGCTAATGCGTCATAATCATTGATATCAATCTCATCAATTGTTTTATCAACTATAATCGGTACTCCAAACGTTGAAACTACATTTTTTGTAAATCCACATGTAATCACCTCAATATCATAGTGAAAATCAAATCTTGCCCATCCAAAAACATCTACAAATGGAGCAAACTCCATTGTTTCAAATCCTTTATTGCAAAATAATAAAATTTTCATATGTAATTACCTCCCACTATTAAGTCGATTTTTTCATTTGCACATCTTTCTTACTGTGTTCGCTGTTCTTATTGTCAATTTGTCAGCTATCCCAGAACTAGCTGTTTTCTTCCACCAATTACACTTCTGATACAATTTGCGATCAAATGTCCAGAAAATTACTTTCTTATGTACTTGTACTAATTCCATTCCTTCAGAGACTGGGCCAATCATATTACTGATTTCCCTTGGTGTATCATTGGTAAGAATAAATATCAAATTATCATACTTGTCCTTATCCCCATGCCCCCACCATTCAGGAGCATTTTGTAACGTCTCATCTAAGTCGCTCTGAGTAATAAGATAAACGGGAACCACATAACCGAATACATTACGAATCATCGATTCTATGTTATTTCTTATATCCGTTACACTTTCACATTCTGACGAAAAAATAACATTTCCACTATTCAAATACGTAGAAACCTCTGTATATTCTAAATGTTCAAACTCCTTCTTCAAATCACCCATAGAAATCTTGTTTTTTCCACTTATATTAATTCCTCTAAGGAATGCTACATATGTTTTCATTTCACCCTCCTTATTGGTATCAGCCCAGTCAAACATAAATATAGACTAAATATTTGTGTTAAATACATTACTTTAGTTCCTTCAATTCTTATACTACTTCGAGTATTAATTGAAATTATTGACATACTATTATTCCTTTCCATCTTATTACTACAATTTTTCTATTCCATTGACAACTACTATATGAAGATACATTTTGTAGCTTCATCACAATCTTGTGCAAAAGAAACCATATGTTTTTACTTGCCTTATTTTGACTAGATTATATCATTAGCGAAGAAATATTCAAGTACAACAGAATCATTTATCAAGGGACAATCTATGCGGTCAGATAAGCCAATAAAAAGCCATTGGAAATATTGATATTTCAACTGAACCTTTTCTCTTACCCCATCTTTCCTCTCTCCAAAGGCAAATTTGAAGGGCATCGACGTTAAACCCGAATTTTATCCCATCAACATCATTACTTAATCCGGGAAATGAAATTGGAATGCCAAGAATATCATGGTAGAATGATTTCATTTTTTCAATCTGACTGGTATGTAAATTCACACAATACAGTTTTCTTATCATTGAATCTTTTCCTAATGCCTCATTGCTTAACCCCTGCAAAAATCTCAGATTCATAATCGGCTAGACCTGCCTAATCAAATACACTATTACCCATACTTTATCTCCTTTATATATCATTTTCATATATAATATACGAATTTAGGACAAGTGTATTGTATAAGTGCGACAGGATGATAAGAATCTAACTGCAAAAGAAAACCCCCAAAACACAAGGTTTTGAGGGTATAATAATTTGATACAAATTATCTCTTTGAGAACTGAGGAGCACGACGAGCGGCTTTTAAACCGTACTTCTTTCTTTCCTTCATTCTTGGATCTCTTGTTAAGAAACCTGCTTTCTTTAAAGCTGGACGGTAGTCACCATCTGCCTGTAAAAGAGCTCTGGAGATACCATGTCTGATTGCACCAGCCTGGCCAGTGAAACCACCACCACGAACGTTAACAAGAACGTCGAATTTATCAGCAGTCTCTGTTAATGCAAGAGGCTGACGAACGATAAGCTTTAATGTTTCAAGACCGAAATATGAATCCATGTCTTTCTTATTTATTGTTACTTTACCTGTACCAGGTACAAGGTAAACTCTAGCGATACTACTTTTTCTTCTACCAGTTCCGTAATATTTTGCTTTAGCCAATGTTATTTCCTCCTTTCAGTCCTAATTAATATTTGATTTCAAGTACTTCTGGTTTCTGAGCTGCGTTAGCATGATCTGCACCAGCGTATACGTGTAATTTAGTTAACATTGCTCTTCCTAAAGGTCCCTTTGGAAGCATGCCCTTAACTGCAAGAGTAATAACATCTTCAGGTTTTTTAGCCATCATTTCCTTTAATGTTGTTTCTCTCATACCACCTGCGTAATCAGAGTGATTGTAGTAGATCTTCTGATCCATCTTCTTACCAGTAACCTTAATCTTGTCAGCGTTGACAACGATTACATAATCACCTGTATCGATGCTTGGTGTGTAAATAGCCTTGTTCTTACCTCTTAAAACTTTAGCGATCTCTGAAGAGAGACGTCCTAATGTATGTCCTGTAGCATCAACTACATACCATTTTCTTTCAATTGTTGCTGGACTAGCCATAAAGCTTTTCATTGGTTTACCTCCTTAATAAATTCTTTTCTATATTTGTTAACAAAAACCGCATTCATGAAGTACACATAAATACTAGCTTTGCGGTTATTTTAGTCACTTCGCAAATGATACAATATATTAAATGTACTGTCAAGCATTAAAAACAAGTTTTTTTTGCATTTTTTAAAATTTTCTTATTTGACATCAATATAAGTCACTTAAAAAATGACTTTTGTATATGTATATTATTTTTTCCTAATTTGGATAGTGCTAGTATAATAAACTTCCCCTATCTTTCTTCTTCTACTCATCACAAAATATATCTTGTTTTCCCCTCTTTATCTTCGGAAATAAAAAGGAAAAAACAAGATGTATTATCTTAGCTTAAATAATCGATTTTCACTAAGGTTAATCCTTTTGCCGGAGCCGTCGGTCCAGAAGCACTTCGATCCTTTTGTTCCAACATCCAGCCTACTCTTTCTGGCTCATACAGATGATTTCCCACTTGAATTAATGTACCAGCTATGATGCGAACCATATTATATAAAAATCCATTACCATTGATTCGTATAATAACCTCGTGCCCATCTCTTATGACATCAAGAGAGTAAATCGTACGAACAGTAGTCTTTACCTGACTGTTAGCAGAACAAAAACTTGCGAAATCATGCTCACCGATCAGGTAGTTCGCTGCTGCCTGCATTAAATCTACATCTAAATCATAATAAACAAAATGAGAATATCTTCGATTTAATGGCATAGGATGTGTCGCATTGTAGATTCGGTACTCATAAGTTTTTCGTGTATCGGTATATCGCGGATGAAATTCAAGAGGAACCTCTCTAGATTCCTGAACTACAATATCCTGGGGCAAACGCTGATTTAGTGCATAGGAGATTTTCTCCGCCGGGATTCTTGACTCCGTATCAAATACAGCTACATTTCCCATAGCATGAACACCTGAATCTGTTCTACTGGCACCAATTACTGTAATCTCCTCTTTTAATAAAGAAGATAACTCTCGGTTCAGCACTTCTTCAATTGTAATTGCATTGGGCTGTATCTGCCATCCACAATACTCTGTCCCATCATAGGCAACTATCAACAAAACTCTCTTCATATCCACACCTTGCCCTATATCTTACTTAATAAATATAACAATTGCGGCAATATACGCAATAAATACTAAAAACGCCACCGCATCTCTTCCATGATAACGAAGAGGCTTCATTTTCGTACGTCCCTTACCACCACGATAGCATCTTGCTTCCATTGCCATAGCTAAATCACTGGCACGTCGAAATGCAGAGATAAATAAAGGTACTAAGATTGGAACCATCGCTTTTGCACGCTTAATTAAATTTCCTGTTTCAAAATCTGCACCACGTGCCTGCTGCGCCTTCATAATCTTATCGGTTTCTTCCAAAAGGATTGGAATGAAACGTAGTGCAATTGACATCATCATTGCAACTTCATGTACTGGTACATGAATTACCTTTAAAGGTCCAAGCAGATTCTCAATACCATCCGTTAACTGATTTGGTGTTGTCGTAAATGTCATTAAGGAAGAACCAAGAATCAAGGTAATCAATCGGATTGCCATAAACCCTGCTGTTCTCAATCCCTCTCTTGTAATATGCAAAAATCCAAGTTTCCAGATCTCTTCTCCAGGGGTTAAGAACAAGTTAAATGCAACCGTAAAAAGAAGTAAAAAGATAACCGCCTTTAAACCTCTTACAATAAACTTAATCGGAACTTTTGATAACAGGATTACACTCAGTAAGAACGTACCAGTAATCAAATATCCCCAAAAAGAATGAAATAAAAACAAAGAAACAATATATACAATTGTACCAATCAACTTAACGCGAGGGTCTAGTCGATGAATTATTGAATCCGCTGGATAATACTGTCCTATTGTTATGTCTCTAATCATAGCTAACCCTTTCTAAGCCTGTGTCTTCCACCAAGCATAAAGTTCATCTACAGCTTCATTGACTGTAGTTGCATCTGTATTTACCGGAAGTCCAGCTTTCTTTAAGTCGTTCATTACATAAGTTACCTGAGGAGCCGCAAGACCAATCTGCTCAAGTTCTGTATAATGCTGAAATACCTCTTTGGGAGTGCCATCAAACGCAACACCTCCTTTATTCATAACAATGATACGGTCAACGTATTTTGCAACATCCTCCATGCTATGAGAAACAAGGATAACCGTAATCTTTCTTTCTTTATGAATCTTTGCAATCTGATCTAAGATTTCGTCTCTCCCCTTAGGATCAAGACCTGCTGTTGGCTCATCTAAGATCAATACTTCTGGTTTCATTGCAAGAACACCTGCAATTGCAACTCTTCGTTTTTGTCCACCTGATAATTCGAATGGAGACGCATCTAATAAGTCATCACTAATGCCAACCATTTTTAATGCCTCATAAGATCGTAAATCTACTTCTAGTGGCTCTAATCCAAGATTCTTAGGTCCAAACTGAACATCTTTTAATACCGTCGTTTCAAACAGCTGGTGTTCTGGATACTGAAATACTAAACCGACCTTGCTTCTAAGCTCTTTTTTACTAAAGTCCGGATCATCGATATCCTGTCCATTATAATAAACACCGCCACTAGTTGCTTTCATCAAACCATTTAAATGCTGAGTCAACGTAGATTTTCCAGAGCCTGTATGGCCGATCAAACCGATGAACTGTCCATCTGGAATCTGTAATTCCACATCTTTTAGCGCATGTTTTTCATACGCCGTACCAGCACCATAAACATAATTCACTTTATTTAATATAATCGCCATCTATATCACCGCCTCTATCTTCTCTTGAGCTTACAAACTGCTTCCACAAATTCTTCTCTCGTAAGAATACCTGCAGGTAATGGCATTCCCTTTTGAGATAATTCATAAGCTAGTTCGGTCACTTGTGGTACATCAAGACGATATTTCTTCATATCCTCCACACGAGAAAACACTTCTCTTGGTGTTCCTTGCATTACCACTTTACCTGCATCCATTACGATGACTTTATCAGCGTCGATGACCTCATCCATATAATGAGTTATCAGTAATATCGTTATATTCTCATGCTTATTTAAATCATGAAGTGTCTTAATAACTTCCTTACGTCCATTTGGATCCAACATCGCAGTCGGTTCATCTAATATGATACACTTAGGTCGCATTGCCATAATACCCGCAATTGCAACTCTCTGCTTTTGTCCGCCTGATAACTTATTCGGTGAATGTTCACGATATTCATACATACCAACAGCTTTCAAGCTTTCCTCTACACGTTTCCAGATTTCTTTGGTCTCAACGCCTAGATTTTCTGGACCAAATCCTACATCCTCTTCTACAACAGTTGCAATGATCTGATTATCTGGATTCTGAAACACCATACCAGCAGACTGGCGAATATCCCAAAGTCTTTCTTCGTCTGCTACATTATATCCATTCACATATAAAGTTCCTTCCGTTGGAGAAAGGATGGCATTTAAGTGTTTCGCCATGGTTGACTTTCCAGAACCGTTGTGCCCTAAAATTGCAACAAAATCACCTTCCTGCACATCTAATGTAACATCATCAATGGCACGGTTGATTCCTTCGACATTACCTTCTTCATCACGACGAATATATTCAAATACTAAATTTTTTGCATCAATCATTTTTTTCATATTCACATACTCCTATTGCACGATTAGCAATAACTATCTAGGTAATATTGTTCTCATACATTGTATTGTATAATCTGCTTATTTGCAAGAAGTATTATCATAAGACTCAAAAATGGGGAGAATCCTATTGGAATTTGGCTGCCTTTCCCTTTCGGCCGGACTAAGCCAAATTCCAATAGGATTCTCCCTGTATTTCGTTTCAGCCGGACTAAGCCAAATTCCAATAGGATTCTCCCTGTATTTCGTTTCAGCCGGACTGAGCCAAATTCTTATAGGATTCCCCCTGTATTTCGCTGTTTTTGAAAGATTCTTTAAACAGTATTCTGTACGATTTCAAATGCCGTATTCTCATCCAATGGCTTTCCCAAAAGGAATCCTTGAATATAATCGCATTTTGCCTCTGACAGAAATTCTAACTGAGTGAGTTCTTCTACGCCTTCTGCAATTACTTTGAGGGATAATTCATGTGAAATTCCGATGAGTGATTTTACAAGTGATCGTTGCTTCTTCTTAGTCAGAATCCCATCGATAAATGATTTATCGATTTTAATCGTATCAATTGGTAAGGATTGAAGATAGCTAAGGGAGGCATATCCCGTTCCAAAGTCATCAAGTGCTATAGTAATTCCCTTTTGTTTTAGTTCCATTAGTGCAGTAATCGCAGAATCCATAGAGGAAAGAAACATCGTTTCTGTCACCTCCATCTCTAGGTAATTAGAATCAAACCCTGTTTCTTCTAACACCGTTTCTACCATCTTTATAAATCCATTATCTAAAAGCTGAACCGCAGAAACATTGACTGACAATATGAATTTTTTATGACAAGCGTCCATCCATGCTTTACAGATACAACAGGACTGCCGCAAAATCCATTCTCCCATAGAGATGATCATGCCATTTTCTTCGGCAATCGGGATAAATTCTTCTGGAGAGATTAAACCGATTTTTTTTGTATTCCATCGTGCTAAAGCCTCAAATCCATGTAGTTTTCCAGTATTACACTCATACTGTGGTTGAAATTCTAAAGATATTTCATTACGGATCAGAGCTTGCTGAATATAGTTATCTAATAAAACATTATGCTGGAACTGTTCCTGTAAATTTTGATCAAAGAAATGGATCTTGTTGATCTTATTCGATTTTGACTCATACATAGCAACATCTGCATACTTTAACAAATACTCTGAACTACTCGCATCCTGAGGAAACATAGAGATTCCAAAACTCGCTTTCACGAAAAACTCACGCTGTCTAAAGTAAATACCTTCGTTTAAAGCATCACGTAAAGTTTTTACATACTCTAATATTTCATTATGGCTCAAAGAACGTTGAATAATAAGTGCAAATTCATCACTACCCAAACGTCCAAAGGTATCTTTACTATGTATCAGCTTTTTCCAACGCTTCACGATTTCAAGTAGAATTTCATCTCCTACCTGATGTCCTACTAAATCATTAATTTTCTTAAAGTTATCCAAATCAAAAAAGACAACTGAAAATTCCCTATTGTCCCGAATACCTATTTGAATCATAGCATCAATTCGATCAATGATCATTCGCCGATTGCACAACCCAGTTAAAGGGTCATAAAATGCCAGTTGATTTAATTCTTCTTCTCTCTCTTCCAGAATTGAATTAAAATCCTCCAATTGGTTTTTTTGTTCCTTTAAAGTACTTTCTGATACCGCAATTTCACTATAAAGCTTCATAATCTCTTCTTTTTGTTTTTGAATATCATAATATCTGTTATCAAGAAGTTTTATAAGTCGGTATATAACAATGGTAATGATAAAAATGAAGATTTGGGACCAGATCCCTTGCAGAGCAATTTCGTTTTTTTCAATAAGTACGCCCATCAATGTTATCCCTAAAGCAATGCCTCCAATAATCCAATCAATGATATAACCAACTTTCTTCTCTAATATAATAAATACAATAGCAATACCCAGCTGAAACTGACTAATTAAAGCATATATTGGAGAAGTATGTAGCGAAAGACCAAGAAAATTGATACTATCGCGTTTCATACGACATATCCATACTCGAAATACGAAGAATAAAAGATAAGCTGCGACCAATATGATTGTAACGAATATATTCAATGACCTTTTTTTAATTATATAATCACTACTATTTGCGTACATATCATATAATTTATTTTCTGACTTATTTTGGCGTTGCATGACAGTTTAGCCTCCATTCTTATATATTTCGACTATTTTATTATACCATAATTTGGTATTTTATCAACAAAAAAAGACTCATAAGTGAATATTATCACTTATGAGTCCGAAATTTATCTCGATATTAAACTAACTCGATTAAAACTTCCATAGCTGCGTCACCTTTACGCTGACCGATCTTGATGATTCTTGTGTAACCACCGTTACGGCCTTCGTATTTAGGAGCGATTTCATCAAATAATTTTTGAGTAAGATCGATTTCCTTAGTGTTCTTTTTCTTTCCTGCAGCTTCTGTAGGAACTTCTGTAACAGGGTAAAGATATGCTAACATCTTTCTTCTAGCATGAAGTCTGGATGCTTTATCTTTCTTGATAGTCTTTTCAACTGTATCAAATACGTCTACTTTCTTACCATCAACAACTTCTTTAACTCTCTTACCATCTTTATCTTTACGAGCAACTTTAGCAGTTACTGTAACTGTTTCATAGTTATCTTTCTCTTTAACAGCTAATGCAATCATACCTTCTGCAATTCTGCGAATTTCTTTCGCTTTTGCTTCAGTAGTAACGATTTTGCCATTATATAAGAGATTAGTAACCTGATTTCTTAACAACGCTTTTCTCTGACTTGAAGTTCTTCCAAGTTTTCTGTAGCCTGCCATATTATTAACCTCCTTAGCTCCGAACCTAGTCGTCGCTCAAATTTAATGATAATCCAAGCTCTTTGAGCTTAGCTAGTACTTCTTCTAATGACTTGCGTCCAAGGTTTCTCACCTTCATCATATCTTCAGAAGTTCTGTTACATAGTTCTTCGACTGTGTTTATACCGGCTCTCTTCAAACAGTTGTAAGAACGAACAGATAATTCTAACTCGTCGATATTCATTTCTAACACTTTTTCTTTTTCGTTATCTTCTTTTTCTACCATAACTTCAGCAGTTTTGGCATTTTCAGAAAGATCAATGAAAGAATTTAAGTGCTCGCTCAATACCTTTGCAGCAAGACTGACAGCTTCATCCGGAACTAAAGTACCGTTTGTATACACATCTAATGTCAACTTATCGAAATCGGTAATCTGACCTACACGAGTATTTTCAACCGTCAAGTTAACACGTTCAACAGGTGTGTAGATAGAATCAACAGCAATAACACCGATTGGTAATTCATCGTTCTTGTTCTTATCTGCACTGATATAACCTCTGCCTCTAGTGATTGTTAACTCCATATATAGTTTACTATCCGATCCACCATTTAAAGTAGCAATTACTAAATCAGGATTTAAAATCTCAATATCAGGATCTGCTTGAATATCGCCTGCCGTTACAACGCCTTCGCCTTCAAACTCGATATATGCAGTTTTAGGCTCATTTGTCTCGCTTGTGTTCTTGATTGCCAGGCTCTTGATGTTCATAATGATCTCAGTAACGTCTTCCTTAACTCCAGGAATACCAGAGAATTCATGAACAACACCATCAATCTTAACTTGACTGACAGCAGCACCAGGTAATGATGAGAGCATAATTCTTCTCAAAGAATTGCCTAATGTTGTACCATAACCTCTTTCAAGTGGTTCAACAACGAAACGGCCATATTTCTTATCTTCTGAAATTTCAGCTATCTCAATTTTTGGTTTTTCAAAATCAAACACAGTAGACCCTCCTTCTGGGTTTTTACGAGGGTAAACCAAATAGCTAAATTACTATTTGGAATACAACTCGACGATAAGCATTTCATTTACAGGAACATCAATTTGATCTCTGCTTGGGATTTCCTTAACAGTACCTGTTAAATTCTCATGGTCAGCTTCTAACCATGCTGGAACAGTTCTTCCACCAGTTACTTCTAAGATATCTTTGTATCTCTGAGCGGATTTGCATTTTTCCTTAATGGAGATTACATCACCAGCTTTAACTTGGTAAGAAGGAATGTTTACACATTTTCCGTTAACTAAAACGTGCTTGTGATCTACAATCTGTCTAGCTTCTGTTCTAGTTCTACCATAACCTAAACGGAACATAACATTGTCAAGTCTTAACTCTAAAAGAATCATTAAGTTCTCGCCAGTAGTACCGTATTTTAACTTACTAGCTTTATCAAAGTTGTTTCTGAAAGGTTTTTCTAAAACACCATAGATAAATTTAGCTTTTTGTTTTTCTCTTAACTGTAAGCCGTATTCACTTACTTTTTTACCTGCTCTTGCAAAATTTCTATTAGACTTCTTATCAATTCCTAAGAATGTTGGTTCAAGTCCAAGAGCTCTACATCTTTTTAAAACAGGACTCATATCTCTTGCCATCTTTATTTACCTCCTATTAGACTCTTCTGCGTTTTGGTGGTCTACATCCGTTGTGAGGAACTGGAGTAACATCCTTAATGCTTGTTACTTCAATACCGCATGCCTGAAGAGCACGGATTGCTGCTTCTCTACCTGAACCAGGTCCTTTTACCATAACCTCTACAGATCTTAAACCGTGAACTAAAGCTGCCTTAGCTGCAGTTTCAGCTGCCATTTGTGCTGCATATGGAGTTGATTTTCTAGAACCTCTGAATCCTAATCCACCTGCGCTTGCCCATGAAAGAGCGTTACCTTCAGCATCTGTTAAGGTAACAATTGTATTATTAAAAGATGACTGAATATGTGCCTGTCCACGATCAACGTTCTTCTTAACACGTTTTTTAGCCACTTTTTTAGCTGCTATCTTCTTAGCCATTACAAACCCTCCTATTGGATTTTTCTAAACGAAAGTATTTGTGACTATCCAGTCACATAGCATCTACTGATGCAATGTTCTCAATCATTGAGAAACAAATATATTTACCGAATAGTTAATTATTTTTTCTTATTAGCAACAGTACGCTTAGGACCTTTTCTTGTTCTAGCGTTTGTCTTAGTCTTCTGTCCACGAACTGGAAGACCTTTTCTATGACGGATACCTCTATAACATCCGATTTCCTGTAATCTCTTGATGTTCATAGCGATTTCTCTTCTTAAATCACCTTCAACGATAGTTGTTTCGTCGATTACGTCACGAATCTTTGCAACTTCTTCGTCAGTTAAATCTCTAACACGAGTGTCAGGATTTACACCAGCCTTTGCAAGAATACGATTGGAGCTTACTCTACCGATACCATATACATAAGTAAGTCCAATTTCAATACGTTTCTCTCTTGGTAAGTCTACACCACTGATACGAGCCATGTGACCTTGCACCTCCATAATTTATTCTATTACATATTGTAACTTAATAACGTACACATAACCGAAGTCATATGCAGTTACTTTTGTGACAGTCGCATGTACGACGTGTCAAGATACCGTGATGCACAACGTTGCCCGGTGTCTCCATAAAAAAAGACACCCGAAGCGGATGCCATCACGTCAGCCGCTTTAAATTGTGACGGTTACAGCTAAACTGCACCGAAAGAACCAAGTGATAATGACACTTGCTTCTAAAACAATGGTTTCCACCATGCCCACAATATCACAAATCATGTCAGATGTGTAACCCCTTAGATCATCTAAGAGTATAACCAACATCTGCCTTTGTAACACAGAAAGCAAGAACTATTTCTATATGAGTAAATTTCGCACTCTATAAAAACAATCAAACTCAATATTTAATTGTATTAGCCTTGTCTTTGTTTGTGTTTAGGATTCTCACAGATTACTCTGATTGCTCCCTTACGTTTGATAATTTTGCACTTTTCGCAAATTGGTTTAACTGAAGATCTAACCTTCATTACAATTCACTCCTTTCAAAAAAAGTCCGTCTATTATTATAACATTGAAGTTAAGTAATAGCAACAACTATTTTTCATAAAAAACAACAAGTTTTCTCGTCGATTTTACTACATAAATAATACAAAATCAACAAAATGAATTATTTACTATTTATCTCTCCAGATAATTCTACCCTTTGTTAAATCATAAGGGGATAGCTCTAAAGTAACCTTGTCACCAGGAACGATCTTAATAAAGTTCATTCTTAGCTTACCACTAATATGAGCTAATACTCTATGACCATTTTCAAGCTCTACAGAAAACATTGCATTAGGTAATTTCTCAATTACGGTTCCTTCAATTTCAACTACATCAGTTTTAGACATTACATACCTCCATATCATCGATACAAGATGAATCGACAAGCCGTTTCATCAATTATAAATAAATAACAGCGCCACGCTGGTGCTTTATAAACTAAATATCTCCGGTTCACCCTCTGTGATCAGAATCGTATTCTCGTAATGTGCTGACAATGAACCATCTTGTGTTACTATTGTCCACTCATCATCTAAAACACACACCTCATATGAACCCATATTTACCATAGGTTCAATTGCCAGAGTCATACCTGGAGTCAACTTTATTCCTCTTCGTTTTTGTCTGAAATTTGGAATTTGTGGTTCTTCATGCATCTCTTTACCTATTCCATGACCAACAAGGTCACGTACGCAAGTAAAATTATGTGCAATTACATAATCTTCAATTGCAGCAGAGATATCATGTAAATGATTTCCCGCTTTTGCAAATTTCATACCTTCAAAGAAACTTTGTTTTGTAACATCAATTAGCTCTTGTGTTCTCGCAGGTACTTTTCCTACTGCATATGTTCTTGCAGCGTCAGATTGATAGCCCTTATAGATCACTCCAGCATCCAAACTTACGATATCTCCTTCTGAAAGGATTCTCTTTTTACTTGGAATACCGTGGACTACTTCATCGTTAACAGAAACACAAACAGCAGCTGGATATCCATTATAGTTTAGGAAAGAAGGTATGCAATGATAAGATCGTATAAACTCTCTTGCTGCTTTATCAATATCAAATGTCGAAATACCTGGTTTAATTAGTTCAGCCAGCTGTTCATGAACACTTGCTAAAATCTTTCCAGCCTCTCTCATCAGCTCAATTTCTCGTGCAGACTTAATCGTTACTGACATGTTATCGAATTCTCCTTATCCTAACGTAAACTACTATCCAAGAATCTTAACAATTGCATCAAAAACTTGAGCAACATCCATTGTACCATCCACTTCTTTTAATATATGAAGACTATCATAGTATTCTATTAAAGGTTGTGTCTGAGTATGATAAACATTGAGACGTTTTGCAACAGTTTCAGCCTTATCATCATCACGAAGCATAAGCTCTCCACCACATGCATCACAGATTCCCTCTTCTTTTGTAGGGTTATATACGATGTGGTAAGTACCACCACAAGCAACACATGCACGTCTTCCAGACATACGAGTAACAATGTTTTCATCAGGAACTTCTACATTAATTGCAAAATCCACTTTTTCATTAGCCTTATTTAAAGCTTCTGTAAGTGCTTCTGCCTGTGGAATTGTTCTTGGGAAACCATCTAATACATAGCCATTCTTGCAATCATCTTGTGCAAAACGATCCATGATCATATCAAGAGTGATTTCATCTGGAACTAAAAGTCCCTGATCCATATATTCTTTTGCCTTACGGCCAAGCTCAGTATCATTCTTAATATTCGCTCTAAAGATATCCCCTGTTGAAATATGAGGAATATTGTATTTTTTTGCAATCATTTTTGCCTGAGTTCCTTTACCTGCTCCTGGAGCTCCTAACATAATAATCTTCATACTATCAGTATCCTCCTAATAAGATCAATAATAGGCTGCTTACGCCATTAGCTTAGTAGTAAAGCACTATAAAATGTTTTACTCATAGTAAAGTTTTAATTGAGACTGTTTTGCTTTCAATATAAGCACTTATAGGAGCTGTTGCACTCAACAGCCCCTAATAAGTTCAGTCCTATTTTAGTCATTTAAGAAGCCCTTATAATGACGTACTAGCATCTGTGATTCAATCTGTTTAATTGTTTCAAGAACAACACCTACAATGATGATGATGGAGGTACCGCCAAATGAAACCTGTGCGTTAAATAAACCGGACATAGCAATTGGAATAACTGCAACTATTGTTAACATTACAGCACCAATGAAGATGATGTAATTTAAAACTTTAGTGAAGTATTCACTAGTTGGTTTACCAGGACGAATACCAGGTATGAAACCACCCTGCTTTTTCATATTGGATGCTACTTCTACTGGGTTAAAAGTAATCGATGTATAGAAATATGCAAAGAAAACGATTAATGCCATGTAAATAAGTAAACCAACAGTGTATTTAAATGCACCATTGTCAAGATCAAACCAGTACTGAGAGTTAAGCATATAAAGAACTTTTGGCCAGAAGTAAGCACGTTCAGCTCTAATACCAAACATTGAACAAATAATGATTGGGAACTGCATTAAAGATACAGCAAAAATTACTGGCATAACACCTGCAGTGTTTACCTTAAGAGGGATAAAGGAGGATTGTCCACCTACCATCTTTCTTCCCTGAACCTTCTTTGCATACTGAACAGCGATCTTTCTTTCAGCATCCTGAAGAATGATAATAACAACAACCAAAAATACGATTACTGCTAAGATAATAATTGCAGCAAATACACCATTAACAACAGGTTTACCATTGATAAATGTATTGTATAATCCTGCAAGATCAGCTGGCATACCAGCAACGATATTAATTAATAAGATAATTGAAATACCATTACCAACGCCACGCTCTGTAATTTTCTCACCTAACCACATTAAGAATGCGGAACCGGCTGTGAATGTACAAGTGATAATAACGATATTCTGGAATGATAAACCACCTTCAAGAACACCGGAATTACCAAAACCAATAACCATAGCAACAGACTCGATAATAGCGAGTGCAATTGTTACGTATCTTGATATCTCTGCAATCTTTTTTCTACCATCTTCGCCATCTTTCTGAAGCTCTTCAAGCTTTGGAATTGCAATTGTTAACAACTGCATAATGATGGAGGATGTAATGTATGGTCCAATACCAAGAGCAAATAATGACATCCTGGAGAATGAACCACCGCTAAATGAATCAAGAAAACTTAGACCATCGCCAAAGTTTTGCGCGAAAAATTGAGCGATGTAATCATGGTTTACTCCCGGAGCCGGGAGTAAAGAACCAATTCTTACAATAACTAAAGCCATGATAGTAAATAAAATCTTGTTTCTAATATCTTTAATCTTAAACGCATTTCTGACCGTTTTAAGCATACTAGATCACCTCAGCATTTCCACCAAGAGCCTTAATTTTTTCAGCAGCGCTTTCCGAGAAAGCTGAAACCTTAACATTAAGCTTCTTAGTTAATTCTCCGTTTCCAAGAATCTTTACTCCATCCTTTGGATTACTAATGATGCCCATTGCTACCATTGTCTCAGCTGTTACGTCCGCACCATCTTCAAATTTATTTAACATGCTTACGTTAACTGCAACGATTTCCTTTGTGTTTCTGTTAGTAAAGCCTCTCTTAGGAAGTCTTCTGTATAAAGGCATCTGACCACCTTCGAAGCCTACTCTAGGAGCTCCGGAACGAGCTTTCTGTCCTTTATGTCCTTTACCAGCTGTTTTACCGTTACCTGATCCGTGTCCACGACCACGTCTAAAGTTTCCGCTCTGTTTAGAACCCTCTGCAGGTCTTAAATCTGTTAAATTCATCGTGTGCACCTCCTTACATTAATTATATTAGATCTCTTCAACCTTAACTAAGTGCTTAACCTGGTTGATCATTCCTCTTGTTGCAGCGTTATCTGGTAATTCATTAGTGCTGTTTAATTTACCTAAACCTAATGCGCTAACAGTTAACTTATGCTTTGGAATAGCACCGATTGTTGACTTTGTTAAAGTAACTTTTAATTTATTAGCCATTTTAATTTCCTCCGCCTTTCTTAGCCTAGCTGATCCACGGAAATACCGCGAAGTGCTGCTACCTCTTCTGGAGTCTTTAATTTGCTTAATCCTTCAATAGTAGCAAGAACTACGTTCTGCTTATTATTGGAACCAAGAGACTTGGTACGGATATTCTTAAATCCTGCAAGCTCTAATACGTTACGAGCAGGGCCACCAGCGATGATACCAGTACCTTCAGGACTTCTCTTTAATAATACAGAAGCGCTACCGAACTTACCGATAAAGTCGTGTGGTACACTACCATTTTCATCAAGTGGTAATGAAATCATTTTCTTAATAGCATCTTCTTTTCCCTTACGAATTGCTTCAGGAATTTCAGCTGCTTTACCTAAGCCTGCACCGATATGGCCATTCTTGTCACCAACAACAACCAAAGCTGTAAAGCGGAAGTTACGACCACCTTTTACAACCTTTGTTACACGCTTAATTGATACTACTTTATCTTCTAATTCCATCTGTTTCGCATCAATGATTGTACGTTTCATGTGTTCTCCTCCTTGCTTAGAAATTAAGACCAGCTTCTCTTGCTGCTTCTGCTAATGCTTGAATCTTACCTTGATATATAAAACCGCCTCTATCAAATACAACTGTTGTAATACCCTTTTCAAGAGCCTTTTTAGCGATAACTGTTCCTAATTTAGTTGCAGCTGCAACATCGTTAGTTTTCTCAAGTTCTGCTTTAACATCCTTCTGTAATGTGGATGCAGCTACTAAAGTATTACCTACTGTATCGTCGATGATCTGAGCGTACATATGGTTGTTACTTCTAAACACAGCTAAACGTGGTCTTTCAGGAGTACCGGAGAAACGATTACGCATTCTGTTGTGCTTCTTAATACGAACTTCTGATTTATTAATTTTGCTAACCATTATTATCTCTCCTCCTTCTACTTCTTACCAGTCTTACCAACTTTACGTCTGATCACTTCATCAGAATACTTGATACCCTTGCCCTTATAAGGTTCAGGTCTTCTCTTGTCTCTGATTTCAGCAGCATATTGGCCAACTTTTTCTTTATCAATACCTTTAACTGTAATCTTGTTCTGACCATCAAGAACTGTTTCAACGCCTTCTGGATCGATCATGATTACTGGATGAGAGTATCCTAATGTTAAAGTTAATTCTTTACCATTCTTTGCAGCTCTGTAACCAACACCGTTGATTTCAAGAACTTTTTCATAACCAGCTGTTACACCAGTTATCATGTTTGCGATTAATGTTCTAGTTAAACCATGTAAAGATTTCATTCTCTTTAAATCGTTTGGTCTAGCAACAACAACGTTATTATCTTCAACTTTGATTTCCATCTCAGCTGGAAGAACTCTCTCAAGAGTTCCCTTAGGACCTTTAACGGTCACTTTATTTTCTGCCACTTCTACAGTTACGCCTGCAGGAATAGCGATTGGCATCTTACCTATACGTGACATGCCCGTACCTCCTAATATTCTTATAAATAAAACATTTGGTTACTTTGCAAATGTTTGGTTATTACCAAACAAATGCTAGAACTTCGCCGCCAACTTTAGCTGCTCTTGCTGCTTTATCAGTAAGAACACCTTTGTTTGTGGAGATGATTGCAACACCTAAACCACCAAGAACCTTAGGAAGCTCTTCTGTGCTTGCATACACACGAAGACCTGGCTTAGAGATTCTCTTAAGACCAGAAATAACCTTTTCGTTCTTATCTTTACCGTACTTAAGTGTAATGTGAATTGTTTTGAAGCTACCAACTTCTTCAACGTCATATGCTTTGATATAACCTTCTTTTAAAAGGATATCAGCAATAGCAATTTTCATCTTAGAAGCAGGTACATCTACTGTATCATGTTTCGCAGTATTTGCATTACGAATTCTTGTAAGCATATCTGCAATTGGATCGCTCATTGTCATTTGATTTTGCCTCCTTTCTTAAACTACCAGCTTGCTTTCTTAACACCTGGTATTTGTCCCTTATATGCTAATTCACGGAAGCAAATTCTGCAGATTCCGTATTTTCTTAAATATGCATGAGGACGGCCACAGATTCTACAACGGTTGTACTCTCTTGTAGAGAATTTCTGTGTGCGCTGTTGTTTGATCTTCATTGACGTTTTAGCCATGGAATTCTCCTCCTTAACTATTTGCTAAATGGCATACCGAATTGTGTCAGTAATTCACGAGCTTCTTCATCGGTTTTGGCAGTTGTTACGAAAATAACATCCATACCTCTAACCTTATCTACCTTATCGTATTCAATTTCAGGGAAGATTAACTGCTCTTTGATACCGAGTGCATAATTTCCTCTACCATCGAATGCATTTGGATTAACACCTCTAAAGTCACGTACACGAGGAAGAGCTAAATTAATAAGACGATCTGCAAATTCGTACATTTTATCGCCTCTTAAAGTAACTTTACATCCAATAGCAACGCCTTCTCTGATCTTAAAGTTAGCAATAGACTTTCTAGCCTTAGTTGTAACAGGTTTCTGACCAGCGATGATTTCCATATCTTTTACAGCTGCTTCAAGAGCTTTTGCGTTATCCTTAGCTTCACCAACACCCATGTTGATTACGATCTTGTCAAGCTTTGGAATCTGCATTTGGTTTTTGTAACCAAATTTTTTCTGCATAGCTGCCATGATTTCATTATTGTAAATTTCTTTTAAACGAGTCAACTTTAAATGACCTCCTCTCTTAGAATTAGTCAATGATGTCGCCTGTTGCCTTAGCAACGCGAACTTTCTTAGTACCTTTTTTATCTTCAACAGTTGTAAAACCGATTCTTGTAGTTTTACCCTTATGAACGTACATTACGTTAGATGCATCAATAGGTGCTTCCTGGTGTACGATGCCACCCTTTGGATTAGCCTGGGATGCTTTAGCATGCTTAGTAACCTGGTTAACACCTTCAACTAAGACTTTGCCAGCGGATACAGAAAGAACTTTACCTTCTTTACCTTTATCTTTACCAGTGATAACTTTAACAGTATCACCCTTCTTAATCTTTGTAGTTGCCATGCGTCTACACCTCCTTATAATACTTCTGGTGCTAATGAAACGATTTTCATGAATTGCTTTTCTCTCAATTCTCTAGCTACTGGTCCAAAGATACGAGTTCCCTTAGGGTTCTTGTCGTCTTTGATAATAACGGCAGCGTTCTCGTCGAATCTGATATAAGAACCATCTTTACGACGAGCTCCTTTTACAGTACGAACAACAACAGCCTTAACTACATCGCCCTTCTTAACAACACCGCCTGGTGTTGCATCTTTAACGGAAGCTACGATGATATCGCCGATATTCGCATATCTTCTGGTTGAACCGCCTAATACACGGATACATAATAATTCTTTTGCACCAGTATTGTCAGCAACCTTAAGTCTGGATTCTGTTTGTATCATGTCAGATACTCCTTTCTCAATTTACATCTTTGAAAGTCAAAATTATTTAGCTTTCTCTACGATTTCAACAAGTCTCCATCTCTTATCCTTGGATAATGGTCTTGTTTCCATAACTTTTACTCTATCACCAATCTGGCATTCGTTGTTTTCGTCATGAGCTTTTAATTTGTAAGTTCTCTTAACGATCTTGTTGTAAAGAGGATGCTTAACGTTATCAACTACAGCAACAACGATTGTCTTATCCATCTTATCACTTACGACCTTACCGGTACGTACTTTTCTGAGATTTCTTTCTACCACAGCAATACTCCTTTCTAGTTAGCAGCTTTTGCTTTCTGAGAGATTACAGTCTGAATTCTAGCGATGTTTTTTCTAACATCTTTAATTCTAGATGTATTGTCTAACTGATTTGTTGCGTTCTGGAATCTTAAATTGAAAAGTTCCTTCTTAGCAGCTACTAATGTTTCATTCAGTTCTGCAACTGATTTTGCGTTCAATTCTTCTACGTATTTATTAGTTTTCACTGCCCGCACCTCCTTCTAAATCTGCGCGAGAAACGATCTTGCATTTAACAGGTAACTTGTGTGTAGCAAGGCGAAGAGCTTCTCTAGCTACTTCTTCGTTAACGCCAGCGATTTCGAACATAACACGACCTGGCTTAACTACAGCTACCCAGTATTCTAAGGAACCTTTACCGGAACCCATTCGAGTTTCTGCTGGTTTTGTTGTTACAGGTTTATCAGGGAAAATCTTGATCCAAACCTGACCACCACGCTTGATGTAACGAGTCATAGCGATACGGGCTGCTTCGATCTGATTTGACTTAATCCATGCTGGTTCCATGGCTACGATACCATATTCACCGTTAGAGATTCTATTACCTCTTAATGCTTTTCCTGTCATAGAACCGCGGAATTGCTTACGGCGTTTAACTCTTTTTGGCATTAACATTATTTATCGCTCCCTTCCTTTTTAGCTGCCTTTGTTGGAAGTACTTCTCCATGGTAGATCCATGCCTTAACACCCATCTTACCATAAGTTGTGTCTGCTTCTGCGAAACCATAATCGATGTTTGCACGAAGTGTTTGAAGTGGAATAGTTCCGTCGCTGTAGAACTCTGTACGAGCCATATCAGCACCACCAAGACGACCTGAAACTGCAGTCTTGATACCCTTAGCTCCAGCCTTCATTGTACGAGACATTGTAGATTTCATAGCTCTTCTGAAAGAGATACGGTTCTCTAACTGCTGAGCAATGTTTTCAGCTACTAACTGAGCATTGATGTCAGGTCTCTTAATTTCTTTGATTTCAAGGTTTAATTTCTTAGTTGTAAACTTAGCGATTTCACCCTTTAATTTTTCGATTTCAGCACCAGCTTTACCAATAACAACGCCTGGTTTAGCAGTGTGGATGATCACTTTTAATTTATCAGATGCGCGTTCGATTTCGATCTTAGCAACGCCTGCGCTATATAATTTTTTCTTTAAGTAGGTTCTGATATTGTAGTCTTCTACTAAGTTATCTGCAAAATCAGCTTCCGCATACCATCTTGAGTCCCAGTCATTGATAACTCCGACTCTTAAGCCATGAGGATTAACTTTTTGTCCCATGATTGCCCTCCTTATCTTTCATTAAGCACGATTGTGATATGGCTTAATCTCTTTAAGATTCTATAAGCTCTACCCTGTGCTCTTGGTCTGATTCTCTTCATTGTAGGTGCGCTACCTGCGTAACACTCTTCAATGTAAAGTTTTGATACGTCCATACCATTATTATTTTCAGCGTTTGCGATAGCTGATTTTAATAATTTTTCGATTAATGTTGAAGCATATCTTGGGTTATATGCTAAAATACCAAGTGCTGTCTGTACATCCTTGCCTCTGATTGCGTCAAGAACGAAGCATGCCTTCTGAACAGAAACTCTTGCGTAAGATAACTTTGCGCTTGGTCTAGTGTCCTTATTTGCATTTCTTTCTCTCTTGATCTGGGATCTATGTCCTTTTGCCATGGATGTTCCTCCTTTCAAATGTTGACGGCTCTCCGTCACTTTTCTTCCAGCAGACTATACTGCTAATTTATCCGATACATAAGTCTTCAAGTGATGGGAAAAACCCAACACTTTAGACTCTTTAAAAGCTTAAATTACTTTCTTGCTTTCTTCTCATCCTTACCATGTCCACGGTAAGTTCTTGTTGCTACGAATTCGCCAAGTTTGTGTCCAACCATATCCTCAGTGATATATACTGGAACATGTCTTCTACCATCATGAACTGCAATCGTAAGACCAACCATCTGTGGGAAGATTGTAGAACGACGAGACCAAGTTTTAATAACTGTTTTGTTGTCAGCTTTGATCTGCTCATCTACTTTCTTAAGTAAATGGTCATCTGCGAATGGTCCCTTCTTTAATGAACGTGCCATATAGGTTTCCCTCCTTTTACTTAGATAACGCCTTACCGTCTCTTCTTCTCATAATTAACTTATTGGACTGTTTATTCTTCTTACGAGTCTTAAGTCCAAGTGCTGGTTTACCCCATGGTGTAACAGGGCCTGGACGACCGATACCAGTCTTACCTTCACCACCACCGTGTGGATGGTCGCAAGGGTTCATTACAGAACCACGTACAGTAGGTCTGATACCCATGTGACGTTTACGTCCAGCTTTACCAATGTTAATTAATTCGTGATCAATGTTACCAACCTGACCGATTGTTGCACGGCAGATGATTGGAACCATTCTCATTTCGCCAGATGGTAATCTAAGTGTAGCATATTTGCCTTCCTTAGCCATTAACTGAGCGGAGTTACCTGCGGAACGAACTAACTGTCCACCCTTACCAGGATATAACTCGATGTTGTGGATCTGAGAACCGATTGGAATATTAGCAAGTGGTAAGCAGTTACCAACTCTAACTTCAGCAGTTTCACCATTCATTAATGTCTGGCCAACTTTTAATCCGTTAGGTGCTAAGATATATGATTTTTCGCCGTCTGCGTAGCAGATTAAAGCGATATTTGCTGTTCTGTTTGGATCGTATTCAATTGTTTTAACAACAGCTGGAATACCATCTTTCTTTCTCTTGAAGTCAACAACTCTGTACTTTCTTCTAGAGCCGCCACCCTGATGTCTTACAGTGATCTTTCCCTGATTGTTACGACCAGCGTTTTTCTTTAAAGAAACCACTAAGGATTTCTCTGGTGTAGAGCATGTAATCTCTGAAAAATCGGAGCTGGTCATATTTCTTCTGGAAGGTGTATATGGGTTGAATGTTTTAATTCCCATTTTACTTTCTCCTTTCGCTCCATACGCAATATGATTGTAACCCTATGGTTACAGGTTTTCAGCAGTTTCGTAAGCTGCTATAATTTTTCTGCGTTTTTATTTCATTCTCTATGATCTTAACAGTCTAAATCTTATAGACCAGAGAAGATTTCGATTTCAGCACTGTCAGCAGTTAACTGAACGATTGCTTTTTTAGTTTTTGCTGTTTTACCAACAGTGTTTCCACGACGACGGCTTTTTCCGTCCATGTTCATTGTGTTTACGCTAGCAACTTTAGTGCCTGCAAACATTTTTTCTACAGCTTCTTTAACCTGAGTCTTAGTTGCTTCTGGGTGAACTAAGAAGGAGTACTTCTTTTCGCTCATAGAATTCATAGACTTCTCAGTTACGACTGGCTTAAGTATAACATCATAATATTTAATATCTGCCATTATGCGTACACCTCCTCGATCTGTGCAACTGCATCCTTAGTAATAACTAAAGTATCGTACTTAACAATGTCAAATACATTGATTGTGTTAGATAAAGCAGTTCTTACTGTAGGAATGTTTCTTGCAGAAAGGATTACGTTTTCATCTTTCTTATCAAGAACAACTAATGCCTTGTTAACTTTTAAGTTTTCAAGAACAGCTACGAATTTCTTTGTCTTAACTTCATCAAAGCTGATAGAATCTAAAACAACGATCTTGTTTGCTGCTACTCTGCTAGTTAAAGCAGACTTGATAGCAAGAGCTTTCTCTTTTCTGTTCATCTTGAAAGAGTAATCTCTTGGCTTTGGAGCAAATACAACACCGCCACCTTTCCATTGTGGAGATCTTGTTGAACCCTGTCTAGCATGACCGGTTCCTTTCTGCTTCCAAGGCTTTCTTCCGCCACCGCTAACTTCACTACGTGTTTTAGCGCTTTGTGTACCTTGACGTTTATTTGCAAGCTGGCTAACAACTGCCATATGCATTAAATGTTCGTTTACTTCAACTCCGAACACGGAATCGTTAAGTTCTAAAGAACCAACTTCTTTGCCTTCTATATTATAAACCTTTACATTTGCCATTTAAGTGTTCCTCCTTTCTTAAAGCTTTCTACTTTGCGCTTTTAACTGTATCCTTTAACATGATCATAGCTTTCTTTGGTCCTGGAACAGCACCTTTAACTAAGATTAAGTTATTGTCTACGTCAATTTTTACTACTTCAAGGTTCTGTACAGTAATCTTTACATTACCTGTCTGACCTGGCATACGTTTTCCTTTGAATACTCTACCTGGAGTAGTTGCGGAACCGTTAGAACCAGCATGTCTGTGGTGTTTAGAACCATGTCCCATAGGTCCTCTGGATAAACCGTGACGTTTGATACCACCCTGGAATCCTTTACCTTTAGAAATACCAGTTGCATCGATCTTGTCGCCTGCAGCGAAGATGTCAACTTTGATTTCCTGACCTACAGTGTAGTCTGCAGCGTTTTCGAACTTGAACTCTTTAAGAAATCTCTTATTTGCAACACCCGCTTTTGCAAAGTGTCCTTTCTGTGGTTTGTTAACAAGCGTTTCTCTGATGTCATCAAAACCAACCTGTACTGCTGCGTATCCGTCGTTTTCCACAGTTTTAACCTGAGTAACTGCACAAGGACCAGCCTGCAATACTGTAACTGGAGTTAATACTCCATTTTCATTGAAGATCTGAGTCATACCGATCTTCTTAGCTAAGATAGCTTTCTTCATTACTGTTACCTCCTATTAATCTACAGCGGATTATGCTGCTTGCATAATCATCCTAGATGGCCTATATGGAAGTTTCCCTATTATATAAACCCTAAGGATTATTATTATATTTTTTAGTGATATTAAACTGAATACTATTTAGTTATAACTATT
>JAQXNU010000171.1 GCA_029098165.1 Clostridiales bacterium | reverse complement strand
TGTTTTATTCTTTTTTTATTTTTCGCATACTGTCTAACATACGGAAATTCAATAATATTTTAAATTTGAACCCCCACCTCTCTGACTCATCTTGTATTCCGTTTTTTTACAGATACTTTTTAGGTATGCGCTTAGCAGAACACGTTTCTTGAACAATTACACTAAGCAATATTCTTAAACTGTGCCATATACAGATTATAATAGATTCCACGTTTCTCAATTAATTCTGCCGCAGTTCCTTGTTCCATAATACCACCATGATCGATCACAAAGATTCGGTCTGCTTTTTGAATCGTAGAAAGGCGGTGTGCAATCACAAAGGAAGTACGTCCTTTTAATAATGCTTCAATTCCTTGTTGTACTAATAACTCGGTCTGAGTATCAATACTTGAAGTGGCCTCATCGAGAATGAGGATTTTTGGACTGGATACCATGGTTCTTGCAAATGCAAGTAACTGTTTTTGACCAATGGATAAGCCAGCACCACGTTCTTTTAATTCCGTATCATAGCCCTTTTCTAACTTCATGATAAAATCATGTGCATTGACTGCTTTTGCCGCAGCAATGATCTCTTCATCGGTTGCATCCAGCTTTCCATAACGAATATTATCTTTAATCGTTCCAGTGAAAAGGAAATTATCCTGTGTCATAACACCCATCTGTTCTCGTAGACTTTCAATGGAGACTTTGGTCAAATCATAGCCATCCACTTTAATCGTACCTTTTTGAATATCATAGAAACGGCTGATCAGATTAATGATTGTTGTTTTACCTGCACCAGTAGGACCAACAAGGGCTATCGTTTCACCAGGCTTAACATGGAAGCTGACGTCTTCTAAGACCTTGGTATCCTCATCATAAGAAAAGGATACATGCTCAAACTGTACATCTCCTTGAACATTAGGCAATTCAATGACTTTTTGCGCATCGGTAACATCTGGTTTGGTATCAAGAATTTCAAAAATTCTTTCAGCACCAGTGATATTTGTGATTAATTGATTATAAAAGTTACTTAAATTTAAGAGTGGATGCCAGAACATAGAGATATAGGTTGCAAAAGCCATAATTGTTCCGACATAGATTTCTCCATTTTGAACCATCTTTACACCAAAGTAAAATAGGCTAAGACTTGCGACGCCCCAGCAAATATCAACAACTGGTCCAAAGGCATCGGCATACTTCACCGCATCGATAAAGGAATCTCGATGTTCTTTTAATAGTTCATCAAATTCTTCTTGCGCCTCTTGTTCTGCAGAGAAACTTTGTACAATCTTCATACCTGAGATGTTTTCATGAATAAATGCATTTAAGTTGGAACATTTCTTTCGAAATACCTGCCATCCCTTATGTGCTTTTGTTTGCACAAAGAGAACACCAACTGCCATAACAGGAAGACTGATCAAGGCTGCAAATGCGAGGCGATAGTTTTTAATAAACATAATCACAACAACAGAGCAAACAGTTATCAAGTCTGGTATTAATGTTGTTACGCTATTGCTTAATACATCCTTTAAAGAATTGACATCTCCCATAATACGAGCAAGGATCTTGCCCGTTGGTCTAGAGTCAAAGAAGTGAAAGCTTAGTGTCTGAATGTGAGTATATAATTCCTGACGAATGGTAACCAAAACATCATTCGATAGCTTCGCCATGATATACATTCGCAGTTTAACTAATATGACCAAGAATGCATTTAGGACAATGGCGATGATACATAAGCGTATCAAACCTTCTTTATTTTTATTTCGTATGTAGACATCAACGGCACGTTCAATGATCAGTGGATTAATTAAAGTAATTGCAACACAAAATAACATGATTACCAGGACAACTACTATGGATTTTTTATAGGCTAGTAAGTATCGAAATAATCGTAGGAGTGTTGTCTTTTTGGAGACGGTACTTAGATTTTCATCATCTCTCGTTGCATTAACTGCCATGAAATCACTTCCCTTCTTTATTCGTAGCTGGCAGCTTGGATTTTGTTATAGGTAACGTTGCCTGCTAATTGATTCTGTAGGTTGTTTTCAAGGAATTCACCATACTGTGCCATATAGGTATTATAGTAAAGCCCATGTTTTTCTAATAGTTCCTGATGGGTACCGCGCTCGGCGATTGCTCCATCTTCTAAGATAATGATCTCATCCGCATTACGAACAGCTGAGATACGATGAGCAATAATGATTTTTGTTGTATCCTTTAACTGATTTAAGGATTCCTGAATCTGATGTTCGGTCTCCATATCAAGTGCGGAGGTAGAGTCATCAAGTATCACAATTGGGGCATGTTTTGCAAGTGCTCTCGCAATACTGATTCGTTGTTTCTGACCACCGGATAGACCGACTCCACGTTCTCCGATGATTGTGTCATAACCATCTTCCATCCGTTCGATAAATTCATTGGCCGAAGATAAGCATAAAGCAGCTTTTACGGTTTCATCTTCAATCAGTTGTTTCATTCCAAGCTTCACATTCTCATTGATACTTTCTGAGAATAGGAAAACGTCTTGCATTACAAGTGAAAGACTGGAACGAAGTTCATGCAAGGAAAGTTTTGTGATATCAACACCATCGAGTTTAATACAGCCAGAAGATACATCATAGAAGCGCTGCAATAAGTTAATGATGGAAGTTTTACCGGAACCGGTTGCTCCCATAATCCCAATGGTTTTACCAGCTGGAAGATGAAAACTAATATCATGTAGGATCTTTTTATTATCTAGTTCGAAACTTACATGCTCAAAATCAATGTTTCCTTTCACTGTACCAATGGTGTTAGGTTTCGTCTTCTCAATAATGTCTGGTTTGGTATCAAAGATTTTCTGAATCTTTTTGTTCGAGGCATAAGCACTTGCAGCAGAATTGGATAACCATCCGATCATCTCAAGCGGCCAGGTAATATTCATACTGTACTCAACAAATGCGCCAAGGGTTCCTAGTGAGATTTCGTCGATAATTGTCAGGTAGCCACCATACATAATGACGCAGATCGGTAATAGTCTTGTGATGATCTGAAAGAGTGGCTGATATTTTACAAGTACTTTGGATTGTCTCATATTTAGGTCATAGTAACGTTTATTATGCGAGAGAAATTTCTTAATCTCAAATTTTTCTCGAGCAAATGCTTTTACGGTTCTTACTCCGGATAGATTTTCCTGAGCAATCGTATTTAATGTTGCATTTTCTTCACTGATTTCTTCGTAAATGCCGCCAAGCTTTTTTTCCATAACAACAGCAAGAATACCGACGATTGGCATTACAACGACTGGAATGATGAAAAGTTTATTACTAAGTTGAAACATGCAGTAAAGGATAATGGAGGTATGAATAATGACCTCGATAATTAATGCACTAACATAGTTGAAGGCATCCCAGATACGATCCACATCATCTTTTACACGAGACATGATCTCACCAGTATTTGTTTTATCGAAGAAACTTACGGATAATGTTTGAAGATGATGAAAGAGTCTTCTTCGAATATCAAGTGATATCTTTGAAGAGGTACTATCAAATAGGAATTCTTTCAAGTATCCGAAGATGCAACGGCCTAGTCCAATTAGAAATAAACCAAGCAGTAGTTTTGGTAGCAGTGATTGTTTGCCATCCGTGATAACATCATCGATAATGATCTTTGTAATCTGTGGATTTAACATATCCAAGGTTACGATGATGATAATACAAGACACAGCAAACAAATATCGATACCAATATTTTTTTAAGTAATATGAAATTTTCATATAAAAAAGTATCCTCCCTGTCTTAAGATGTTGCATAGGACCGAGGTAATAACGTTTTGGGAGCTGATTCGACAAAATCGCTAGACTTGCGCGCGACTACGCTAGATTAATGGTTTTTCACAGGTAAACCCAAAAATAGACAATAAAAAAGCCGCGGCAAGATACCACGGTACTCATTCATAAAGTATAAAAATTACATTACAATACCAGAGGTCAACTTGCTTAAATCTATGAAATTATTGTTTGCACTAATTTGTTTAATCATAGTTTACCTCCTTCTTCTAAATGGCCCTGGATGGTGCATCCAAGTATGTTAATTTATATACGTTACCGTTGCATTATATTACCATAATCTCTCATTGTCAACCCTTAAAGTTAATTTTTTATTGATAATTCCAGGTTAAAAAAAAGATTACTAGTATTTTAACAAATAATTAAACTTTAGTTAAGATTAGAAAACTTCAAGATTTGTTCATAATTATGTGCTATAATGAGGTTGATAACTAAGGTGAGATAAACGTTATTATAAATATATAAATAAAGAATAAAATAGATTATTTCATTCATTTACTGGACCGAAGTGGTATCTCGTATAAGATGCAAGTGATGTTTTAAGCTTGTGATGATGCGGGATTGATACGAAAAAGGAATAGGTGATTACATGGAACTTCCGATCTTTTATGATCAAGCTGAAGAGTGGAATCGTGCAATATTGCTATATGATTCTGCACTAAAAGAAATTAATACAAAACTAGAGATACTAAACAACGAATTTAAACTAGCACATCAGTATAATCCAATAGAACATATAACATCAAGACTGAAGTCTCCTCAAAGTATTGCCAAAAAGATACGTCACAATGGGATAGAGCTTACAGTTGAGAACATTATCAAATACATTAATGATGTGGCTGGTGTTCGAATTATCTGTTCTTTCACGTCTGACATTTACCGAATTGCAGATCTAATTGCAAAACAGAATGATGTAAAGGTACTAAAAGTTAAGGATTACATTATGAATCCGAAAGAAAATGGATATATGAGTTATCATATGATTGTATCTGTACCAATTTTCTTATCGGATCAAGTGATTGATACAAAAGTGGAAATTCAGATCCGAACCATAGCAATGGATTTTTGGGCAAGTTTAGAG
The DNA here is from genome assembly GCA_029098165.1 of Clostridiales bacterium. Classification (GTDB taxonomy): domain Bacteria; phylum Bacillota; class Clostridia; order Lachnospirales; family Lachnospiraceae; genus Lachnoclostridium. The sequence continues at coordinate 22,009 of JAQXNU010000171.1, read as the reverse complement.
CATAAGATGTACTACAAGTTTGAAGGAAATGCACCAGCGCATATCCGTAGAGAGTTAAAAGAGTGTGCCGATATTGTTTCTTTCTTGGATCAAAAAATGTTAGCAATCAACGAGGAAATCAAGACGTACAGTATCGATCCATTAGAAGAGTATCGTGATATGATGTCTGATATGTTCCAGAGCAAGGTAAAAGAGGCATATGGTACTGTTATCGAGGAAGAAACGGAAGTAAAAGAAAAAGTATCCGCAGCTGTTCAGGTAATTGAACAGGAAGTAAATAATGATAGCGAGATGATCAGTGCGCTACAGGCAAAAGCATTAGAAGATAGCAAATTATCAAAGGCCGAAGGTAAAGAGATTAAGAAAGCAAAAGAAAAAACTGAGAAGAATGCAGGAACAGACAAAGTTTCATTTCCTGCAAATTTATTTGGAAGAAAGAAATCTCATAGCACGGCTATGAATTAGAGAATCTAAGCTGGATTGTTCTAGTTATAATCAATAAAAGAGGCTGTAAAAAACAGCATAAGAGATGAACATGAGAGGTGGGGAATTATATTAGATTTGGGCTAAGTCCGTCCGAAAGGGAAAGGCAGCCAAATTCTAATGTGATTCCCTGCCTCTCTCCTTGTTGGCCTTTCTGCTGTTCTTTTATAGCCTCTCTTTTTAAGCTTTTAGAATTTAAATCCTTTTAATAATGCTCCGAGTCCAGTCGTTGCATCTTCACCAGTGGAGTATTCAATTGGTGCATCTTCTACATCATCGATTACATCTTCTTTTTCTTCTACAGCTTTGATGCTAAGGCTGATCTTCCCATCCTTTACATCTAAAACTTTTACCGTTACTTCTTGTCCTTCTTTTAACACTTCATTTGGAGATTTTAAGTGTTTTCCACAGATTTCTGAGATATGAACAAGTCCGGAAAGATCTTCACCAATGGAAACGAAAGCACCAAAAGGCATGATCTTTTCTACAATACCGTTGATGACGATACCCTTTTGTACTTTTGCGATTCTTCCTGCTTTTTCGGAGGCAGCCTGATCTCGTAATACTTCTTTTGCAGATAATACTAATTTTTTAGCATCACGATCTACGGTAACAACGATTACAGATAGCTCTTTTCCTACAAATTCAGATACATCTTCCACATAATGAAGGCTTAACATAGAAGCTGGAATAAATGCACGAATGCCTTCTAAGTACGTAACAACACCTGCATTGACAGCAGAAGCAATTTTAACCGTTGCAATGGTACGGTCTTGTTTCATTTCTTTTAATTTATCCCAGGATAAGATATCTTCTGCCTGTTTTTTTGAAAGAAGGATATTACCTTCACGATCTTCCCCAATTACCATTGCTGAGATTTCTTCTCCAACGGTCATATCTGCTTTAATGGAGAAACGAGGATCATTGCTAAGTTCATCTAACTTAATAATACCTTCGCTATAATATCCTAAATCAACTGTTACTTCCGTATCAGAGACACCAATTACAGTACCTTTTACAATGTCCTGTTCCTTTAGTTTTTTAAAGGAGCGATTTAATTCCTCTTTAAAATCATCCATGGTTAAGTTATTTTCATCCATTTGCTTCACCTCATAATTTGTCATATGATTAACTAGTATAGCACATATTAATAATTGAATAAACTGCAAATTAATATTATGAATTCATCTATAATCAAGCAAAGTTTATAAATTTACTATAGAAAAAGTATAAAAAATCTCTGAAATTTAACATTGACATTAAGAAAACAGAGGATTATCATAAGAATCGTTGTTTGAGTGCTTACATATTAAAATAATTTGGAATGACGGAAAAAGGAAAGGAAACAGAATATCATGTCTTACAACTATTTAGCTACCATTTGTGTGATATTAGTGTCTACCAAACTTCTTAGTTTACTGACAGGACGTTTGCAGATGCCTCAGGTTGTTGGCTCCTTGTTAGCCGGACTATTATTAGGACCAGCAGTATTTAATGTACTACAGCCAAATAATTTCTTAAGTCAGTTAGCTGAATTAGGTGTTATTGTCATAATGTTTAGTGCAGGAACAGGCACTAGTTTACAAGATTTAAAAAATTCAGGTAAATCAGGTCTTTTAGTTGCCATGATGGGTGTTCTGATTCCATTAGGATTAGGAGCCTTGTTAATGGGCATTTTTAATCCAGGAGAAAGTGTACTTCAAAATATCTTTATGGGTACTGTATTAACCGCAACATCCGTTAGTATCACAGTAGAAACATTAAAAGAAATTGGCAAGCTAAATACGAGGGTTGGTAACACAATTTTAGCTGCGGCATTAATCGATGATGTTCTTGGCTTAATCTGTTTAACCATTGTAACAAGCTTAGCAGGGGCAAAAGTTAGTATCGGAGTTGTTTTACTTAAAATCGTTTTATTCTTTGTCTTTGTGATCGTACTTGGATTCATCTTTAATAATTGTTTTACATGGTATATGAATTATTTGGAGAATCAGAATCTTCATCGTTTTCCGATTGCTGGTTTTGCCTTATGTTTATTTATGGCATGGGCAGCAGAAGAAATTTTTGGTGTAGCAGATATTATTGGAGCCTTTGCAGCTGGTGTTATCGTAGCAACAACACCGAAAGGATCTTACATTGCTAGTAAGTTTGCGCCATTATCGTATTTGTTGCTAACACCTATTTTCTTCGCGAATATTGGTTTAAAGGTAACATTACCTCAGTTGAGTGGTAAGTTGGTATTATTTACTGTATTATTAGTTGTTATTGGTATTCTATCAAAGCTTCTTGGGTGTGGTTTTGGTGCAAAGGTCAGTGGATTTAATAATCGTCAAGCGGTTCAGATTGGATTTGGTATGGCTTGTCGTGGTGAGGTCGCATTAATTACCGCCAATAAAGGCATGGCAATGGGATTATTAAATGAAGAGTATTTTGGACCAGTTATCATTCTGATTGTTTGCTGTGCGGTATTTACACCGATTTTATTAAAGGTAGCATTTAAGAATTATACATCGACTGCTCAAGATAGTACGTTGGTAGAACATTATGAGTTAAGCCAAGCAGAAATTGAAGGAGCTCGTGCAATTCGACCAAAGAAAGTAGAAAATAAAAAATAGCATGTATCTAAGCTAAATGATACGCTCAAATACATGCGAATTACCTTGTTTGCCAATTTGTTTAATGGCATTGACATGGGATAAGATATTTAAAGCAGTCCATGCTAATCCTTGTGATACATGGGCCGATTTTTTATAGTCTTTTGTTGTAAAGTGCGTTGGCAGATCATCAGGAATCAGCTGTGCATAATCACTTGTTTCTCGAATGATGACTTCACTTGCAAGGTTTACAGGGATTCCATCATTACGGCTGGACCCTTTTTTGCGATCTTTGCTCCATCCATTGAGTAAACGATACTCTTCCACATCAAGAAGCATAATGTGAAGAGATAAGTTTGGATGATTTAAATAATCTTTAATTCGATATAGTTCTTTAAAGATGGTAGCTGGAGACCCTTTCTTTGGGGATTTTCTTGGTTTACTGACTTCACCGGTCTGTTCATCGACCCAACAAAGCCATTTGGTATGAGTGACTGGATAGACAATCGTTACTTTATGATCTGGTAAGAAGGCATCCAGTTTTCGTCTTAAGTTATTAAAATTTCGAGTTTGTACTTCGATGATCTGATCATTCATTAAAATATCTGCCACATAGTTATGAACTTTTTGTTCGTGATAACTAGTATCCGGTGAAAAGTATAATTTCAGTACTGCATGAATTGTTTTTTCACTTAAAGTACCAATTCCATTCCGTTCTATATTCTGATCTGTGATTATGGAGCATACTTGCATAAATCGTTGTGTATCCATATGATTACCTCTTCATTAATACAAATAAGAGCTAAGAACTTACTTGTTTTCTAAGCCTAGCATAACGCAAGTTGTTTCAAGCTTCAAGTGTTTCTTCGTAATATTTTAATGGATTATGCAAATGAAATATGATATAGTAGTTGCATGTAATGAAATCCGTGGATTGGAAGCGTAAGGATAAGCATATTCCACAATCAATGGGTTAATATAATCATTATAAGAGAGACAAAAGCTGTTATCTTGTCTTTATAAAGAATAGGAGCAGTTTATGGAATTAGTACTTAATTTTATTTTATTAGTAGTAGGCTTTGTGCTTTTAATTAAAGGAGCAGATTTTTTTGTGGAGGGTGCTGCTGGAATTGCAGATAAATTTCATATTCCGCAAATGATCATTGGTTTAACCATAGTAGCATTTGGTACAAGTGCTCCAGAGGCAGCAGTCAGTATAAGTGCGGGATTAAAAGGTACGGCAGGTATTGCATTAGGTAATGTCCTTGGAAGTAATATTATGAATATTTTAGTTATTCTTGGTATTACATGTTGTATTCGTGAATTACACGTACAAGGACCAACCGTTAAGTTTGATATGCCATTTTTACTAATGATTACTTCCATCTTAGTTGCATTATGTGTCATACAGGGAAAATTAAATGTAATTTCAGGCGTTATTTTTACAGTTTTCTTTATTATTTTCTTTGTTCAGTTATTTCGTACAGCCAAAAAAGGACAACAGAATGAAACAGAAGAAAAGACGACAAAGAAACATAATATCTGGGTGTTGATTTTAATGACCCTTGGAGGTATGGCAGCTATTATTTTTGGTAGTGATGTAACCGTTGATAATGCTACAGAAATTGCAAGTGCCTTTGGTATGAGTGATAGTTTAATTGGTTTAACTGTAATTGCCTTTGGTACTTCTTTGCCAGAACTGATTACTTCGATTACCGCAGCAAGAAAGGGAAATGCAGATATTGCAATTGGTAATGTCATAGGAAGTAATATTTTTAATATCTTATTTATTTTAGGGATTACTTCATTTATCTGTACGATACCAATTGAGCTTAACTTTGTAATCGATGCGATTGTTGGTCTATTAGCAGCAACCTTCCTTTATTTCTTTGCAGTTAAGGATAAGTTACTGGATCGAAAGAATGGTATTGTCATGCTGTTAGTCTATGTCGCATACTTTGTATATTTACTTGTTGCTAGATAATGTTTATAAATGCCAAGATTCAGTATCAAAGCTGTATCTTGACATTTTTTCATATAATGATACAAAAAAGGAGAAACACTATGACAACTTCAAAAGGTTTATTAACTTATATTAAAAACTCACCATCTCCATTTCATGCAGTTCTTGAAGCTGAGAACATGTTAAAAAGTCAGGGCTTTACTGAACTTCACATGACTAAGTCCTGGGAGATGAAAAAAGGTGGAAACTATTATGTGAAGCCGTTTGGAACTACGTTATTTGCAGTGACTGTTGGTGAAGAGGTAACAGAACAGCAGGCATTTCATATAGCAGCAGCACATACAGATTATCCATGCCTTCATATTAAGCCTGTGGCTGAATTAACACAAAAATCTTATTTAAGAGTGAATTGCGAAGTGTATGGCGGACCAATTTTAAATACTTGGTTAGATCGTCCATTATCTGTTGCAGGACGCGTTGCTTTACGAAGCGAAAATCCATATACACCAGAAATGAGATTTTTAAATGTTGAAAAGCCTTTTTTAACAGTACCAAACCTTGCAATTCATATGAATCGTGAAGTAAATAAAGGGGTTGAATTAAAGAAGCAGACAGATATGCTTCCACTTATGGGAATGTTAAATGATACGTTAAACGAGAAGAATTATTTCATTTCCTTTATTGCAAAACAGTTAGATGTGAAAAAAGAGGATATTCTTGATTTTGATCTTTATGTATATAATGCAGAAGATGGTCTTATGTTAGGTATGAATGACGAATTCATTCAGAGTCCAAGACTTGATAATCTCACTTCCTGCTATGCTCTTGTGTATGGTGTGTTAGAATCCAAACGTAAAGATGGAATCAATGTCATCGCTTTATTTGATAATGAAGAAATCGGAAGTCAAACGAAGCAAGGAGCGAATTCTGCGTTATTTTCTATGTTCTTAGAGAAAATTTATGAGTCTCTTGGATTTACAAGAACTCAGTTTAATGAAGCCGTACTTCGCAGCTTCCTATTATCTGTGGATGTGGCACATGCAATGCACCCAAGCCATGTAGAGAAGAATGATCCAGTTAACTTATCCTTAATGAATGAAGGTGTGGTATTTAAGATTAACTGCAATCAGCGTTATACTTTTGATACAGAAGCAGTTGCGGTATTACAGCAGTTATGTGAAAAGAACAATATTAAATTCAAGAAGTTTGTAAATCATTCCGACGTTGTTGGTGGAGGAACATTAGGACCAATCATCTCTTCTTGGTTGCCAATGAAAACAGTAGATTTAGGTGTTCCATTGTTAGCAATGCATTCCGCTCGTGAAATGATGGGTACCGAGGATCAAGGGCATTTAAATCAGTTAATGAAAGTATTTTTCGCAAGCTAATTGTAACATCCGGTCGACATATGTCACAAATGTCACAAAAGATTGTCTTTTCTGTGATATTTTATTGACATATTACACAAAGAATGCTATTATGTAAAAGGTCGGTATCGAGAAGGTATTGTCCGGAGGAAGAAGCATTGGGGAAATAGAGGGCGAAACAAAACAAAGTAAGATTGAAAAAACAGTGTATGTAAGATTTGTGAATGTAGGAGAACGGGATCCCTAATTTGCAGACAATCGATCATACAGGTTTTTTTCAATCTTATTTTGTTATATGTAATGCTTTAGATTTTCGTAGACCTTGACAAAAACTAGTGTTTTGGTTATACTAGGGGCAAATTCATAAATAAATGCATTGAAAAGAAGAGTAGATTCTAATACTTGCACAGAGAACCCTGAATGAAAATATTCGTTGGCTGAAAATGGGACTGGTAGAGGAGTTGAACATGGTCTTGGAGCAGCATGGCTGAGGTGAATGCTTAGGTTATGCCGTGAGTCATACGTTATCATGACATAGAGGTCTTTTCTTAAGAAAAGATGAATTAAAGTGGAACCACGGGATATACTCTCGTCTTTAAATAGACGGGAGTTTTTTTTATGTAACATTATAGGAGGGATTACAATGAGCAAGAAACCATATTATATTACAACAGCAATTGCTTATACATCTGGTAAGCCGCACATCGGTAATACTTATGAAATTGTATTAGCAGATAGTATTGCAAGATTTAAACGTTTAGAAGGATATGATGTATTTTTCCAGACAGGAACAGATGAGCATGGTCAGAAAATCGAAACAAAGGCTGCAGAAGCTGGTATTACACCAAAGGAATATGTAGATAACGTAGCTGGTGAGATTAAGAGAATCTGGGATCTCATGGGATCTTCTTATGATAAATTCATCCGTACAACTGATGTGGATCATGAAAAACAAGTTCAGAAGATCTTTAAGAAATTATATGATCAGGGAGATATCTACAAAGGATACTATGAAGGTATGTACTGTACTCCTTGCGAATCTTTCTTTACTGCTTCTCAGCTTGTCGATGGAAAATGTCCGGATTGTGGAAGAGAGTGTCAGCCAGCGAAAGAGGAAGCTTATTTCCTTAAGCTAGGTAAGTATACGAATAAGTTAATCGAACATATCAACGCACATCCAGAATTTATTCAACCAGAATCCCGTAAGAACGAGATGATGAATAACTTCTTATTAGCAGGTTTACAGGATCTTTGTGTATCCCGTACTTCATTTAAATGGGGAATTCCAGTTGACTTTGATGACAAACATGTTGTTTATGTTTGGTTAGATGCTCTAAGTAACTACATCACTGGTTTAGGCTATGATGTAGATGGAAATCATGGCGAGAACTATAAAAAATACTGGCCAGCAGATCTTCACTTAATCGGTAAAGATATCTTACGTTTCCATACCATTTACTGGCCTATCATGTTAATGGCACTTGGAGTAGAATTACCAAAACAGATCTTCGGTCATCCATGGTTACTTCAGACAGATCCGAACTCCAAAGATGGTGAAGGGGTTAAGATGAGTAAATCCAGAGGTAACGTATTATACGCAGATGATTTAGTGGAAATGTTTGGTGTAGATGCGGTTCGTTACTTCGTACTTCATGAGATGCCATTTGATAATGATGGTGTCATCAACTATGAATTAATGGTTGAGCGTATGAATTCTGATTTAGCCAATACTCTTGGTAACTTAGTAAATCGTACGATCTCTATGTCCAATAAATACTTCAACGGAGTTGTAAACCGTACGAATGTAACGGAAGAAGTAGATGAAGACTTAATCAAGGTTGTAACAGGAACGAAAGATAAAGTAGTGAAGAAGATGGCTGACTTACGTGTAGCAGATGCAATTTCTGAAATTTTTACGTTATTTAAACGTTGCAACAAATATATTGATGAGACAATGCCTTGGGCTTTAGCAAAGGATGAAACAAAGAAAGAACGTCTTGAGAATGTTCTTTATAACTTAGTAGAGAGTATCTGCATTGGTGCCGGATTACTTGAGCCATTTTTACCTGAGACTTCAAAGAAGATCCTTGCTCAGTTAAATGCAACTGCACGTGATATTGATGCACTTGCTGTATTTGGCGGATATGTATCTGGTACTAAGGTAACAGAAACTCCTGAAATCTTATTTGCAAGACTTGATGTAAAAGAAGTACTTGCAAAAGTTGAAGAAAAACAGGCAGCTGCAAAAGCGGCAGAACCACAGGAAGTTAAGGAGAATGAAAACGTGATTGATATCCCTGCAAAAGACGAAATTACGTATGATGATTTTGCAAAATTGCAGTTCCAAGTAGGTGAGATCATTGCTTGTGAGGAAGTAAAGAAATCCAAGAAATTATTATGTTCCCAGGTTAAGATCGGAAGCCAGGTAAAACAAATCGTTTCTGGTATTAAGGCACATTATACAGCAGAAGAGATGGTTGGTAAGAAGGTTATGGTATTAGTAAACTTAAAACCAGCAACTCTTGCAGGAATTGTATCCGAAGGTATGCTTCTTTGTGCAGAAGATGAGAATGGAGAACTTGCACTTATGACTCCAGAAAAGATGATGCCAGCAGGTGCAGAAATCTGCTAATATCATAAGATAAGAAAAGCTGAAGGTAACAAATCGTAGGTTTGTTTCCCTTCAGCTTTTTTATGTCTGATCTTCGTATTTTCATAGGCTAATATTTGTATGAAAGGATGGAAGAGCCTTTGCCTGTCTTAGTAAAAACTTATAACGATGCTGAATTGCATTTACTTCGTAAATATAGCTGTCAATTAGGTCTGGATCGATGACATTCTCAAAATTCTGATAAGCAGACTCTAAATCTCTTTGTGCTTTTTCTATTTCTTTTAAGAGTTGTTGGGTTTGAGGATCTGGTTTTTTACGAAACATGAACTGCCTCACTGCCTTTCTAAGGATAAAAAAATCTATGGTTAATTATAGTCCGGTTATGGACGAGATATACATTACAAAATAGATATTCTAAAACGGGAGGATGCGAAAGCTGTTGAATTTACTTGGAATAGACTCTATAATAGTGAGACAATTCTTTAGACATAACTGATAAGGGAGCATAATATACTAGATATAAAGATGGAAAGGCTATCAGTATGTTATGGAACAATACCTTTATCCTACATTGTTTATTCTATCAATTATTATATTTATCTTTTACATTTACAAAACTCATACGAGATGGCTTACCACAGTTTGTATCAGGGTAATCGTTGGTATCGCGCTCATTATGATCTTAAATCTAGTGTTGCCAATGTACAAGATCAGCTGTATGGTAGGTGTCAATCCGATTACAGTAACAACAATTGGATTGTTAGGAGTACCAGGACTTCTATTAATTTATGGCTCCGTATATTTTTTTACAAACATCTAAAACTTCGTCATTTTGTTGAATTTGAAATTAAAAATTTGGCAAAGTGATGAAGTTTAATTTTTTACGAAAAAACAATTGACTACTTACAAAATATGGAATATTATTATCTCGTCAGAAACGAAATAGTCTAGATCGTTCTTATTTTTCTTTTATCTTTTTTCTTTTTAGTTTCACATTTATCCAATCTATCAATTATATGGAGGCAGTATGCAACATACACTTGTAATTTTGCATTCTGAGGAGGAGTATGCGTACTCTTTAATGGATTATATGAACCAACATAAGAGTTTTGCATTTAAAGTTGTTGCGTTTACGGAAAAAGAGTTATTTTTTGATTATGCAAAAAAACATAAGATACATGTACTGTTATTTGATGATAGCATTCATCCCAAAGAGCTGGATAAGTTTTTAGGACTTTCGAGTTATTACCTTACCGATGTTCTTGGTATGGAGGAATATGAGGGGAAAAAGGCAATTTTCATGTATCAGTCAGCAGAAACGATCATTAGCAAGATCAATCAGTATTATGTTTTTGAAGGTAATATCTTGCCTAATGTAACTGGAATCACTAAAACGAAGGTATTTGCAATTTGTGGAATTGAAAATCAGTCAAAGCAATTGATTTATGGATTACATATGGCACAGGAACTTTCAAAATCTAAAAAGTTGCTATATCTAAGTTTTCAACCTTTCTTAAATGGTACGTTTTTTGAAAATAGTATGTATGATCTATCGGAAGCAATTTATGAGCTGAAAAAGGAAATTAATAATTTTAGCTCCAAAGTTGTACAATGGATCAAACAATATGAAGGAGTTGATTATTTAGCTGGAGTTGAGCATTATAGCGATATTTGCGATCTTACTGGAGATGAGGCAGTTAAGCTATTGGAGGAGATCATAAGAATGGGGACATATGATGTTATTCTTGTGGATCTGCCATTAACCTGTGGCGGAGCGACATCGATTCTCTCACAGGGCGAGATCATCTATGAATTATTTAGCTATGATGAAGTAAGTCAAAAGATGAGAGAGGAATTTCATCGGCAGCTGGAGTTAAAAGAAGGGACTGCGATATTATCGCATCTTGTGGAGGTGGATAATGACTCACTAAATTTGATTTAATCTGTGAATAAGGAGGTATCAAAATGGAAACTGTGAAGAAGGAGCTTCAGCAGATCATACTTTCTAACATTGATTTAAGCAGAGAAGTAGGAGATGAAGAGCTTCTTATGATGATTGATGAAACAGTTAAAAAACGTGCACAAGAGAACTATTTAAGCATGAAGGAAAAACAACGTTTGCGAAAAGATGTTTTTAATGCCATTCGTCGACTGGATGTATTACAAGAATTAATTGAAGATGATACGATAACCGAGATTATGATCAATGGTGAAAAAGATATTTTTATTGAACGAGAAGGTGAATTGATCAAGGTTGACCGGCAATTTGAATCGGAGAAGAAATTATTAGATATCATTCAGCATATTGCTGCTGGATCCAATCGTATTATCAATGAGTCTAATCCGATTGTAGATGCAAGGTTACCAGATGGTTCCCGTGTTAACATTGTATTGCCGCCAGTAGCAATCGGAGGACCCACAGTGACCATAAGAAAGTTTCCAAAGGAAACGATGACAATGGATAAATTAATTGAGATTGGGTCCATTACAACTGAGGTGGCATGCTTTTTAAAGAAACTTGTGATTGCGGGATATAACATATTTATTAGTGGAGGTACTGGTTCTGGGAAGACAACCTTTTTGAATGCATTATCGAATTACATACCAAGTGAAGAACGAATTATTACAATTGAAGATTCGGCAGAATTACAGATCAAGAATATACCTAATTTGGTCCGAATGGAAGTGAAGAATGCAAATATAGAAGGACGAAATGAGATAAGCATTCGACACTTAATTAAGACTAGTTTGAGAATGCGACCAGATCGTATTATTGTCGGAGAAGTACGTGATGCTTCTGCAATCGATATGCTTCAGGCATTGAATACAGGGCATAATGGAATGAGTACAGGACATTCCAATTCTCCTGTTGATATGCTATCACGTATTGAGACAATGGTGTTGTTAGGTGCAGAAATCCCATTATTAGCAGTGAGAAAGCAGATTGCATCAGCCATTGATATTATCATTCATTTGGGACGATTACGAGATCGTTCAAGAAAAGTATTAGAGATTGTTGAAATCTTGGATTGTGTTGACGGAGAGATTGAGATTAATCCATTATTCCAGTTTGTTGAGGAGGCAGAGGATGCAAAAGGACATATCATTGGCAGTCTTCAAAGAACGGGAGGTCAATTGATACAGCGTCAGAAATTGATAAAATCGGGACTGGAGTTAACATAATGGCCTATGATTGATGACTATAGCATTTATAAATTTTCAATAAAAGATTATATAATTGTGATTCTATTAACAGTAATCATCAGTCTGGCAGTAGCAGAACTGTTTTATAAGAAATTTATTATAGCCATTTTTTTATTACCACTTTATTTTGTGATAAGTAAGAAATATAGACACAAGAAGTTAAAACAGAGAACAGAGCAGTTGGGAATTCAGTTTAAAGATGCACTTCAGAGTATATCCTCTGCTTTGGAAGCTGGCTACTCGATTGAGAACGCAATCAAGTATGCAGTAGCTGATTTAGAGATGATGTATGAAGGAAAAGCATATATTATCACAGAGCTGAGAAGGATTACTGCAATGATAACAAATAATACTCCAATTGAAGTGGCCATTGATCAATTTGCTCAACGAGCTCAATTAGAGGATATCATCTGTTTTTCTGAAGTATTTCAATCAGCAAAACGGAGTGGTGGGGATATGGTCTCTATTATCAAACACACGAGTAAATCAATTTCAGAGAAGATTGAGATTTCACATTCCATCGATACTATGATTACAGCAAGAAAGTTAGAAGTATCCATTATGAAAGTTATGCCGTTTGGTATTTTAGTATATTTGACAGTCTGCAGTGATGGATTTCTGGATCCTCTATATGGAAGTATTTTTGGTACATGTATTATGACCATTATGCTTTTGTTGATTATTGGGATTTCTTTTATTGCTGATAAGATTATGGATATCGAAGTATAGAAAGGAATCCACATTGTTAATTGCTACATTGATCTTTATCATAACTTTTATTATTCTTTTTTTCATTACAAGGAATTATCAAAAAAAACTCATAGGATCACTTAATAAGGGTGAACATCCGTTATGTCTATTTTATAGTCTAGTTGCATTTTTACGACAAGTTATCCTTAAAAAACAAGAAAATTTAAGTCTAAATGCTCGTTTATTGCTATATAAAAAGGATGCAGCTGCTATTCTATGTCTATTATCTTTTTCACTTCTAGTTTTTGTTAATGAACTCCATTCTTTATCAATACCTGCTGAAATAGTTGCTAATACAATTCAACGACCTAATCTTGGAGAAGGTGAAAAAACCATTAGTGCAATTTACAAGAGCGAACTTGAAAGTAAGGAGATTGAAATCCATGTTTCAGAGAAAATACTAAAAGGGGAACAAAGAGAAGCTCTGCTAAATCGAGTGGAAGCTAGGTTAGATTCTGTTATTTTAGGTGAGAATAGTTCGGCAGGTGAGATCAGAACGAATCTCTATTTCCCGAAAACCGTTAAAGGTACGAATGTGAAGATCTCCTACAAGATACATAATCAAGATTTGATCCAAAGAGATGGAAGCATAAATTTTAAGAATATAAGCAAGGAGGGGAATTTTGCAGTTGTTACAGCGTGCTTATCTTATGAAGAAACCAAACGAGAAAAACGGTATGAGTTTCAGATATATCCACAGAGCACAACATTAAATCCAGTTTTAAGTGATCAAATCTATAATGAACTAGTGTTTGAGGAAAAGGCTTCAAGAGAAGAAAATACGTTGAAACTTCCTTCAAAAGTTGGAGACATTGAACTTTCATGGAAGGATAAGAACAAAGAGAGGAATAACTCCTTCATACTATTTATTATTGGAGTCATAGTTACTTTACTAATGCCTTTTATACTGGATCGTAAACAGAAAGAGAAAGAAGAAAAGCGAATTAATCAAATGAATAAGGACTATCCTGAGATCATTAGCAAGTTTCAGTTGTTACTGACCGCAGGTATGACAACCAAAGGCGCATGGAACAGAATTGTTATGGACTATCTTCAGTATAAAAAGGCGAGAGAAAAGGAGGAGAATCAGTTACATTTCTTGATAAAAAGAAAGAAAAAAAAGGAATATATTAGACATGCCTATGAGGAAATGGTTATTACAAGAAGAGAACAGGAATTAGGAGTGACGGAAGAAGTAACATATGAGCGGTTTGGAAAACGGTGTCATAGTATATCCTATATAAGGTTTGCTACAATCTTATCCCAGAACCTTCGAATGGGAAGTAGAGGTATAGCCCAATTATTAGAACAAGAGGCTAGGGAAGCATTTGGGGAGAGAAAAGAGCAGGCAAAACAGTTGGGAGAAAAGGCATCGACGAAGCTGCTTGGTCCAACGATGGGCATGTTATTGATCGTTCTAGTAATCATTTTAGTTCCTGCATTTATGAATTTTAGTTAAGGAATATCAATAGAGTGTTAGGAGAATATATGAAAAAGTTAAAAAGAAAGAAATTAAAAAAAGATAATAAAGGATTTGGCGTTATTGAAGTTGTTCTTTTGATCATTGTAGCTATTGCATTAGTACTGATTTTCCAAGAAGAAGTAACTTCATTTGTTGATAACTCCGTAGATTATTTGGAGCCAGCAGGGGAACAGATTCTCCAAGATTCAGGACTTGAATTAGATGTTGAGTAAGAAGAGAGAATCAGGGGTAATTACGGTTTACCTTTCTTTAATTTTAGGCATCATTCTTTCATTTATCGTATCTACCATTGAGTGTGCGAGATTAAATGCAGTTAGAACCTACTTTAACCGAGTTTTGCAGACATCCATGGAATCCTCTTTGTGTGATTATTATCTTCCCTTATTTGAGAACTATCATCTGTTTGGTTATCATCTTGAAACAGAAAACTTGGATGAGCAGAAAGAAAGGATTATGACACAGGTTAAGGAAAGAATGAACGATAGTCTAGAATCAGAGAGAGTACCAGATGGTTTGGTCGATGGATGGACCATGGCAACACATAATTTTTTGATGTGTAACCCTCAATTGGAAAAAGAAGAACTGAATGATTTTATTTATCTTAACAATGAGGAGGGTGAATACGCTAAAAATCAAATGGTTGCTTATATGAAGTATGAAGCTCCGATGGAATTATTAAGACAAACGTTGGAATCTAAGGAAGTAATAGAAGATCAAGAAAAGACAAGCAAGGTATTAGAGGAGAAAATGAAGGTAGAGAGTCAGATGGGGGATATTGATCGAGAGGTATTATCGTTAGTATCCTTAGTTGATGGCATTGAAACGAATGAGTACGGAATTAAAGTCTCAAAGTCCTCAAATACTTTGTCCATTCAAGATGGCTTTATCAAACAAATAGTAACAAGTTCTCCAACGATGCAGTCAGTGCGAATTAACAATTCACAAGTTTATGAGCAATTACAAGGTAACTATGTTCAGTTTCCTGAAGTGTTAGATGAATTAACGATACGAGCGGAAAGCTTAATAGCAATGGCAGACGAGCTTAATTACTTTGATCCTGAAAACAGTACGAAAGAAGAACTAGAAGAATATCAAGAAAGAGTTGAGGAATATGAGCAAGGATGCGATGCGGCAAGAGAAATTGCAGCAAATTTAACAGAAACTGTAACTCAGATGGATCAAAGTATGGATCGTGCATTATCAAAAATAGAGTCAATTGAACAAAAACGATCTAAGCTTAGCAGTTCGTATGATATATACTTAGACCATCTTGAGAAGCTGAAAGGGGAAATCGCAGATGAATTTTTTCAGGAGTTAAGTAATGGGAAAGACAGCTTAGAGTCTTATACAAATTCCGGGAACAATCGTTTTAGTATGATAAAGGATTTCAATAAAATGAAGGAGACCTTAACGGCAAATCAAAAACTGTTAAAGGAAGTGATGGCAAATCCAGCAGTACCATTTAGTTTAGAGCCAGAAGGATTTCAACGATGGCTTGCGGTTATGAATACATGGCGGGAAAAACTATATGGGTTACGTATGGAAGGATTAGAGTTTGACTATTCTACTTTTCAACCTAATTCCAATAGAATTGATCCGATGGAGTTTATCAAGCAGCTGCTTGGTTCTAAACTAGCAAAATTAGTAGTTGATCCGGAGGAAGTATCGAATGGAAAAATCTCAAGAATTCAACTTCCAAGTAAGGAGTCAGATGATAAGGATGATTTTTTTCATATGAAAAATAAAGATTTAGACGTCGAGAGTATTTATTCTAATGGTTTAAGTCTTAGCAGTTGGAATCTGAACTGCAATACTTCGAGTACGTTTGAGGAACTAGTTGATGATCTGTTGATGAATGCATATGTATCCGAGCACATGAGTAACTTTACATCGGATGAACTTGATGCTGGGCAATTAATTCATTATGAGCAAGAGTATATTTTCAGCGGAGATTATGAGGAAAAAGATAGTTTAGACTCAATGATTACAAAGCTATTAGTAATTCGCACACTGATGAATAGTATCTCTGTCATCTTTGATGCTGAGAAGTGTGCAAAAGCCGAGAAAACAGCTCAAGCTATGGTGGGATGGTTGCCGGTTGCAGGGTTATCACAGGTAGTAAAGTATATTATTTTGATCTACTGGGCTTATTGTGAAGCAGTTCTTGAGGTTTCCGCATTACTACATGGCAAGGAAGTTCCAGTTTATACAACAAAAGAAAACTTTAAAGTTAAGTATACTGATATTTTAAAACTGAATAGAACTTATATTAAAGATGAGGTTTCTAAGTATGAGTGCAGCAGTAAATTAAAGCTTTCTTATTCTGAATATCTATATGTTCTAATGTTGTTCGTATCTGATAGAAATATTGTTCTTCGGTCGCTTGATCTGATTCAAGAGAATCTAAGATATGAGTATGATGAGAGCTTTCGAATCAAGAATTGCCTGATCAGTTATAGTTGCAAGGCAAGTGGCTATATGAAACAAAAATTCTTATTCTTACCATTTTTTAAACAACACAATATTACAATCGATGGTTATAACATAATTAGCCAGGCAGCAGTTACATATTAAAGAATATGGTTAAAACTCTGCAAAATAATAATCTCTCCAGGAAAGGATATAAAGCCTAAAAAACCAGAGTTTTAACCATATAACTACCAGATACAGAATAGACGGAATAGAAAAATAGTTAGGAGTGGATTAAATGAGAAAGACAAAACAAGCACTGATGACAGTGGAAGCAACTTTGGTTTTACCTATATTTATCTTTGTAATCTACTTTTTTCTCTATTTCTATCAGATATTAATGGTACAGGATGCGTTACATACAAATGCAACAAATACCATAAAAGAGGTATCCTCTTACGGAATGATTGCAAATTTGCTCATGAAAGAGGGTAAACAAGAGGAGTCAGAAAATATTTCTCAGCAGTTTAGGGGGAGTGAGAATGGACTCTTTTCTGATATTGTTGAAGACATTGATTTGAATGTAATTACCGGGAAAGTAGTGGATAGCTTATATTTTAGTAATCGAATGGCATCTCGTATAGAAAATAAGGTATTGATTAAAAAGTCTATTGATGGTGGTTATGATGGAATTTCATTCTATGGTTCTTCTCTTTTAGATGAAGAAGAGTGTGTAACCATAACAATGTCTTATCGAATCAAGTTTCCAGTATTTCAACATGTTTTACCAAAGCTTTCTGTAGTACAGACGGTCCGAATGAGAAGTTTTAATGGATATGCAGTAGATTCTAAATTGGATATGGAAGAGGGGAATAACAATGAAGGAGAACAAGAAGAGATGGTATACATTACGGAAGATGGAAGTGTATATCATACGAATAGAATGTGCACTTCTTTAAGAATATCGGTTTCGCCATGTTCCTCTTCTATGGTTACTAATCAGAGAAATCGTAGTGGTGCAAAATACTATGCTTGTGAGAGATGTTTTCACCGAGGGGATACGGCTCCAGAAACGGTATATATAACGGCATATGGAAATCGTTATCATAAGAATGCAAGCTGTACGGCGATTGATCGAACGATACTTACCGTCCCGATATTAGAAGTATCCAACCGGAGATTATGTAAACGTTGCCAGCAGTATCATTAAGTTATGGGAAGGATTCAAAAAATGAATTATTTTGGGATGATAGGTTTATTCTTATTACTTTTATTATGCACGATTGAGGATATTAGAAAGAAGAAGATCATAATATGGCATCTTCTTTTAGTCGTTCCATTTCTAATTGTAGATATTATATTTAATACAATAGTTACATGCAATCTATCCTGGATCGAGAGATTATGTGGACTTGGAATCGGAATGATTTTTATGGTACTTAGTAAGCTGACCAAAGGACAAGTAGGAATGGGAGATGGTTATCTTATAGCAGTATTTGGAATTATGCTTGGTGCATGGAGAAATCTTGAGATTATTACATATAGCTTTTTGGCATCTGCAGTGATATCCATTATCTTACTCTCGTTTTTTCATTTTGGGAAAAAACGTACCATTCCATTTATTCCGTTCTTATTCTTTGGATTCTTATGTAGTTTTTTTCTAGGTGGGAGTACAGTATGAACGAAAAAAAATATCAGAACTATTGTGCCGGTACGTATACCATAGAGGCGGCATTGGTGTTTCCAATCATCTTTTTAATTATCCTATTTTTATTGAATTATGCTTTTTATCATTATGATAAATCTAAGCTGCAGTCAGAGGTCGCAGATATTGTAAGAAAAGCATCGGTATATATGAATTATGAAGTAGGAATGGAAGATAATCAGGTTGATCGTATTGCAGTTATAAAAAAGAGTGCGCTCTCCATATTTTTTGAGGAACGTCAGAGAAAAGAAATGGCATTAAAACAATATATTGTTAATCGACTAAGACGAGGATATTATGTGATGACCGTGGATGATATCGATGTTTCTTCGACATTTTCTAAGGTAAGGGTAACTGGGAATCTTAAGATTAAATTTTATGGATATCGGTGGATTAACCGATTTTTTAAAAACCGATTTACATTAGTTTTTGATCAGTCAGCAAAGACATTTCCACGTGAAGAAACGGCAAGACTGCTTGACGTCGCAATATCGATGGGAAGTCAGATCAAAGGAGTGGAAGATACCGTGAATGAGCTTGCAAAGTTGATTGGTTACATACATTAATAAAAGGGGGGAATTATATGCAGGTAGAATATAAAAGAGATATGCAGCATAATTATCTTGTCATTCGTGATCAGATACAGTTAGACAGTACGTTTCAGGAGAAAATGTTAAGTTATAACAAGCTGGAAGGTATCTTGCCATTTCAGATTCAGATGATGAATGGAGAACGGATCATACGTTATGAGATTAATGGGTGTCAGCCGTTATCTGAAGTATGTGCTAAAATACCGCCTAAGATAGGGCAATTGAGTAAGTTGGTGAAGGGATTGTTATCAGCGATAAAACAGGCTCCAGAATACTTATTAAAAGAGGATGATTTTTTATTATCTTTGGAGCATATTTTTTTGGAACTTCCAAGTTATCATGTTCAAATCTGTTATTATTCAGGATATCAGCATTCCATTAAGTCACAGTTG
The DNA here is from genome assembly GCA_029098165.1 of Clostridiales bacterium. Lineage (GTDB taxonomy): Bacteria > Bacillota > Clostridia > Lachnospirales > Lachnospiraceae > Lachnoclostridium. The sequence continues at coordinate 2,458 of JAQXNU010000171.1, read as the reverse complement.
GCAGAATTTTTTGAAAGTTTAATGAGTTGTGTAGATTATGAAGATCGAGAAGCAGTTTATCTGGTTTATTCCTTATATATGAAGAGCAGAGAAGTTGACTGTACGATTGATAGTTTAATGAATGTGCTGAATGAGAATAGTAAAGTGCCAGAAAAACAGATAACTCAGGAGAAGAATATTTCGCAGGCTAAGGTATCGGATCATCAGATTACAGTAGAAAAGTCCGAAGAGAAAATGAAGGATGATTTTGCTAAAGTTCAGGAAAGAAATCGTTTATGCGATACGGAGGTAATAGAAAAAACACCCAAGTGTGAAAAAGAGAAACTAACGCAACCAATGTCATTATTTCCACCTGCTATGGAGGCTGCGTATAATCCACCAAATCAAAGAGTGGAAGAAAAAAATCCTAATTATAAAAAAACAGTACATGCAAGGCCCCTCATATCACAGCCTAGACAGGAGGAGCAAGAGGTACTTTATTATCCTTCCAAATACTATATATTTGGTGGGATTATTGTGCTTGTTGTAACGATTGTTTGCGGGGCCGTTGCAGGAAGCAAAATGTTAAGAGATTCGGTAACTCAAAAGTTAGAACCGATCAAACTGGCAGCATTTTTAGCGATTGTTTTGATACCAACGGTGTATGGTTTAATCAAAATATTTAATCCTAAGAATAAGATTAGTAAAACCATCTCGCTCGGGCTATATGAACCGACCATACAACAGGAGATGGCAGCAGCCATGGAGTATGATCATAATGAGTACTTGAGACGAAGAGATTATGAGAATAGTAAATATGAGATGGGTAACAAAATTCATTTAGAAACTGAAGAAAATCATAATTCGATACCTGATGCCATAAATGAAGAGGATATGGAGAAAAATCATGTTCAGGAGGTGATACCAATGGTAAGTATGAGTCACCCATTAAACCGGGATGAAACGCATACGGTATTGCTGAATGGAATCAGTGCATCCCCTTTTCCACAGCTGATCTCAGAGAAACCTGAGGTAGCAGACTCCATAACGATTATGGAATGTCCATTTTTTATCGGTACGGTTAAAAATCGTATGAACTATTCTTTGACAAGTCCAGTTATTAGCCGATATCACGCTAAGATTGAAAAGATAGATGGGGCTTACTATTTATGTGATTTAAATTCTACCAATGGTACTTTCTTAAATGGAAGGAGATTGCGAGAAGAGGAACCAAACCTGCTTGTTCCAGGTGACAAACTATCTTTTGCCAATATTTGTTTTATCTTTACTTGCCCTAATAGATGACGTGAGATATAATTAAGTATATTACGAAAGGAGGGTGTGAATAGGCCTTTGGATCAAAAATTCAAGTGCTCCTGTTTACATGCTCCTTTTAGCGTGAAAGGTATATAGAGGGCGATATACGGTTAAGATTGTAGTTTCACATGCATTATTGTATAATGTTAGGAAGTGATAATGTGGAGGTTATAATGGAGAAGTATATTATGGCTTTGGATCAGGGGACGACAAGTTCTCGTTGTATCCTATTTAACAAGAAGGGAAAAATCTGTGCAGTAGCACAGAAAGAGTTCCCACAATACTATCCAAAGGTCGGCTGGGTAGAACATAACCCAATGGAAATATGGTCTTCCCAAATTAGTGTAGCAGCAGAGGCAATGGCTTCGATTGGGGTGAAAGGTGAGAATATCGCAGCAATAGGAATAACCAATCAGAGAGAGACAACAATCTGTTGGAATCGACATACCGGAGAGCCGATATATAATGCAATTGTTTGGCAGTGTCACAGAACTGCCGATATGATTGAGGATTTAAAGAAAGATGGATTTGATCATATCATTCAGGAGAAAACAGGATTAATTCCAGATGCATACTTTTCAGGGACCAAAATTAAATGGATCTTAGATCATGTGAAGGGGGCGCGAGAAGCTGCCAGACGTGGGGATATTTTATTTGGTACAGTTGATACATGGTTAATTTGGAATTTAACCAAAGGAAAGGTCCATGCTACGGATTATACCAATGCGTCTAGAACGATGCTTTTTGATATTCATAAATTATGTTGGGATCAGGAAATATTAAATCGTTTTGATATTCCGATACAAATGCTCCCTAAAGTACAGGCATCCAGCAGCTATTTTGGACAGACGGAGGATGTTCTTCTTGGCGATACGATTACGATTTCTGGTGTTGCCGGAGATCAGCAGGCAGCGTTATTTGGACAGTGTTGCTTTGATGAAGGCGAAGTGAAAAATACGTATGGAACAGGTTGTTTCTTGTTAATGAATACAGGAAAGACAGCAATTAAGTCGCAAAATGGTTTATTAACTACAATAGCTGCAAGTGAGGATCATTCGGTAGAGTATGCGTTGGAAGGATCCGTGTTTGTAGCAGGAGCTGCAATTCAATGGTTAAGAGATGAACAGCGCATGCTAAAAAGCGCTTCTTCCTCGGAAGAGTA
>JAQXNU010000170.1 GCA_029098165.1 Clostridiales bacterium | reverse complement strand
GTATTTAATTCGACATGGTCAGACCGATTACAATAAACAGTGTAGACTACAAGGACAGACGGATATCCCTTTAAATGATTATGGAAGGGAGTTAGCAAAAATCACTGGTGAAGGCTTAAAAGATGTGAAGTTTGACTTAGCCATTTCTTCTCCATTAGGCCGAGCGGTGGAAACAACGAAGTTAGTTGTTGGAGATCAGGTAAAGATGATCACAGATGACCGCATAAAAGAAATTAGTTTTGGAGACTATGAAGGGCTGTGTTTTGGAGAGCAAGGATATAATATTCCAGACCCAGACTTTAGTGATATATTTAAGGCTCTGTCGAAAGGGACGGTTCCACCCAATGGAGAGGGGCTTCGTGACGTTTTAGAACGAACTAAAGAGTTCTTAGAGGATTTAATTCACAATCCGGATTATCAAGAGAAAACAATCTTTATTTCAGCACATGGTTGTGTGTTAAGAGCCCTTCTTTCCAATATTAAAAAGACGAAATTTGAAGATTTCTGGATTGATGGAGTTCATCCGAATTGTGCTGTGACGATTTTAAATGTGACAGATGGAGTCGTTGAGATTGTGGAAGAAGGAAAAGTATACTATGGACCGAAGGATGGTCGAGTGTAAACAATTCGAATATATATAAATCAGACTGGGGGATACGTATGAAAACAATCTATAAAAGCAAACAAGGAAAAGATAAGATCCTTCAATTATATGACCAACAGTTAGAACGATTGTCCGTACCATATAACGATGTATTTGTTAGTACTTCTTTTGGGATTACTCATTTGATCGAAACAGGAAATCCGAAAGGTAAACCGTTGCTTGTGTTCCATGGTGGCAATGCCACAACGGCATATAATTTGCTTTTCTGTGATTTTTTACTGAAGGACTTTCATATCTATGGGGTCGATACCATCGGACATCCTGGAAAAAGTGCGGAAGTATCGCTATCTGCTCGTACATATGACTATGGTAAATGGGCGAGTGAAGTAATCGCATCCCTCGGATATCGTAAGATAGCTTGTTTTGGGGGCTCGTTTGGCTCTGGGATTCTTGCAAAATTAATGTGTGTTGCCCCTGAGCGAGTGGAAAATGTAGTGCTTTACGTGCCATCTGGGATTCACAATGCACCTGCAATCAATAGTATAAGTATGGGATTTCCGATGATGATGTACTGGATTACAAACAAGGAAACTTGGTTGAAGAAATGCATCCTTCCTATGGCGGTAACGGAAGATAATATTACGAACGATATTTTTCAGACTGCGAAACTTAGCATCGACTATGCGAAGATCAAAGCGGGAATGCCAAGTGATGTGAAAGCTGAGGATATGAAGAAATGTCATGCCAAGACGTTAGTTATGGCTGCGGAAAAGGACTGCTTGTTCCCAGCAGACAGAGTGATTCCGCGAGCAAAAGAAATCATACCGAACTGTTCCACTTATTTATTGAGAGGTCGTGGGCATATCAGCCCATTGACGGAGAAAGAAAAGAAAATGATTGTACAGTTTCTGCTTTCGTAGGAAGGAATAAAGGAGGAAGTCAGTTTGTCAGGAATGTTCCCAACGATTCATTGCTCAGTTACCTATTATGGATTTGCTGATTTTAAAATTATGAAGCAATGTCTTTCCAATGGTGATAGCGAGTCGGAAATTTTCTCAGTATCCCAAAAAGTAAGAAAGCATTCATAGATTTTGATGATAAAGTTATATATGAGGAACAATGACAAATTGTTTCCAACAAAAGCGTACCTTGCTATCTATGGATTGAGGATTGTTTTGGAATTTGGGATATGATGGCTCATTGCAAGTCGTTCGCTGACCGCGTTGTCAAAACATTCTTTCGATAGAGAATCCACATAATTATTGTGAATAGTAACAGTACGGCAAGGTAGACGTAGCCGGTATCATCGAGATAAATAGTACCTTCGTCTGGAACAATCGTAAATATCATCTGTGCAATAATATTATGTATGGCATGTAATGAGACAAATGTCCAAATGCTGCGACCAATTTTCATTTCACTTAGTATTCCATAGATAAATGAGAAACAAACCACACCAACGGTAAAGAAGAGAATCCACGCCAACCAATCTCTTCACAAAATGCTGCAAATGTCCACTGAATGCATAGTGTTATGATTTCTTGACCACTCATATGAAAATCATGCAGTGTATTTCCGCAAAAGAGATATACAAGGATGGAGACACTATAATAAATGATTGGAATCATTGCTCCTACAAGGAGTCCAGTAATGGAACACTTTTTTAGGTTAATGCGTACGCAGCCTTTGCTCAGAACAATGACAACGCAGCTAGAAATCAGAGGTGCCAATATAGGTACGAATAAAAAGAGTGCTCTAGTTTCATCTCCATTGATCCAGAAGAGATATCCGATTCCACTGATTATATAGGTAAGTATGACATAAATGAAAACCAAGTGATAATCTTTATATTTTCTCATAAAATCCTCCTTTGCATGAGACAAATCAATGAGTGAATCATGTTGGTAATAGTTTCTATTACTTTTCTAAAAATCCTTGTTGTTTACCAAATCGTATAATATGCTCTCTCAATAAATGATATGTGTTTTCTTTATCGTTTGCTCCGTCATACAGCTGAATTAAGAGAAAAATTGGCCCATAGAATTCAAGAGCTACTTGTCTTGCATCTTGTGACAGGTTTTGATCGATTTTTAGCATCTCTGTGAAAAGTTCAGTCATATAATTAATTGGCCCTTGACCAAGATACTTCTGATAGAGTGCATTTATTTGAGGATTATGATAATGCTCTAGTTCAAGAATCTTTCGAAATTTACAAGAAAAATCTTCTTCTGTCCAGTGTTTGAAAAGAGCTTCGCTATATGAAATGATCTTTTCTATGGGAATGTTTTTATATTCTTTTGCCATCTGAGGATATTTTCCTTCGGGCATCTTGTATTGCACAACTCGTTCATGGTCCATTTGTTCCATCCGCTGAACAATACAATCAAATATCGCCTGTTTGCTGTCATAGTGGCGATATAGTGCTGTTTTGGTGATATTTAGTTCCTTAGCAATATCGCTCATGGATGTAGCTTTATACCCATATTGAGAAAATAAGTTCAGAGCGATCTGTAATATACGTTCTTTTGTATTATGCTCTATCATGCATTCTCCTTTCTACTAAGTAAATGTTACCAATCGTTAACTATATTTTAGTTACTGATAGCTAACATGTCAATAGAAATATTGGAATGTCGAATTTAGTATCTTATCAAAAATCAATCAGAAAGTATCTTATCAAAATAATAAATAGGGTTGACAATCCGAAATGATGGTGCTAAAATACAAGAAAATTTAATGAATTAAACTGTTGAAGCGGAGATAACGGCAATGATGCCTTTACAGAGAGCTTGAGATGCTGAGAATCAAGTAAGAAACAAGTTGTCAAATGGACCGCTGAGGGCGCAGTCAAATGGGGATTTCCCAGAGTATTCTGCGACGTTGTAGGCATGCGTCAATTGCCGGGGATATGTTGGTATCCTGCTAAGCGCACGGGTCATTCCGTGAATTCAAGGTGGCACCGCGGATAGTATATTATTCGTCCTTGACAGAAAGTATCATTCTGTCAAGGGCGTTTTTTTATTCTTTTGACAGAAAATCTAAGTATTCTAGTTTGGAGGTACAGAGTATGAAAATCTCACCAACCTTGTATGAGGTTAACCAAATTGCAGCCACTGGAAAGTACAATGTTCTGCCTGTGAGTCTTGAAATGCTTTCTGATTTCACCACGCCTATCGAAACAATGAAGATACTGCAAAATGTATCTACTCATTGTTATATGCTGGAATCTGCGCAAGCAAGTGAGGTTTGGGGACGTTATACATTTCTCGGTTTTGATCCGAAACTTGAAATCACTTGCATTAACGGGGAAATGAAAGTCGGTAATTTAAAGATAACGACAGTTCATCCGTCGGATTATATTCGCCAGATTCTTGCTGATTACAAAAGTCCACGATTTGATTATCTACCATCTTTTACAGGAGGGCTCGTAGGATACTTTTCCTATGAATATCTAGGCTATAGTGAGACGACTGTTAAATGTAATGTGGAAGATACCGAAGCATTTAAAGACGTTGACCTGATGCTTTTTGATAAAGTGATTGCCTTTGATCATCTTTGTCAAAAAAATATTCTTATCGTAAACATGCCGTTGGATGATTTAGAGACCGGATATAACAAAGCGGTTATGGAATTAAAGCAGCTAAAGGATCTACTCCGTTACGGCAAAAAGAAAAGGGAGACGAACGGTAAACTACTTGGTGAAGTTACTCCGCTGTTTCCGAAAAGTAAGTTTTGTGAGATGGTGGAGCAAGCCAAACATCATATTCGAGAAGGAGATATTTTTCAGATTGTTCTTTCGAACCGGTTGAGTGCTCCTTTTGAAGGAAGTCTTTTTAATACATATCGTGTGCTTCGGACCATCAATCCATCTCCTTACATGTTTTATTTTTCAGGGACAGATGTAGAGGTTGCAGGAGCTTCCCCTGAAACCTTGGTCAAGCTGGAAAACGGAGTGCTTCATACATTTCCATTGGCAGGTACAAGACCTAGAGGAAAAAATGAAGAAGAGGACAAGAAGCTTGAAGCAGAACTGCTTGCAGACGAAAAGGAACTTGCCGAACATAATATGTTGGTGGATTTAGGAAGAAACGATCTCGGCAAAATCAGTGAATTCGGAACGGTAAGGGTGGAAAAGCTACATTCGATTGAACGTTTCTCACATGTAATGCATATCGGATCTACGGTAAGTGGAGATATTAGAGAAGGTTTTGATGCACTCGATGCGATTGAGGCAGTACTCCCTGCAGGTACACTTTCAGGAGCACCGAAGATTCGTGCTTGTCAGCTTATAGGAAAACTTGAGAATAACAAACGTGGTATCTATGGGGGTGCCATAGGATATATTGACTTTACAGGTAATATGGACACTTGTATTGCGATCCGCATTGCCTATAAGAAAAATGGTAAGGTGTTTGTAAGAAGTGGAGCAGGAATTGTAGCAGATTCTGTCCCAGAAAAGGAATATGAGGAATGCCTAAATAAGGCAAAGGCTTCGCTCAAAGCATTAGAGATTGCACAGGAGGAAGACTTATGATTCTATTAATTGATAATTATGATAGTTTTTCTTATAACCTTTTTCAACTTATCGGAGAGATTGAGCCGGACATTAAGGTGATTCGTAACGATGAGTTGACGATTCGTGAGATTCGGGATTTGAAACCGGACCGCATTATTCTTTCTCCTGGACCAGGTAGACCAGAGGATGCAGGTTGTATTATTGAGGTAGTAAAAGCACTCGGAAGTAAGATCCCAATCTTGGGGGTCTGTCTCGGTCATCAGGCAATTTGTGCGGCGTTCGGTGCTACCGTGACCTATGCAAAAGAACTGATGCATGGAAAACAATCAGATGTTACTTTTGATACTACTTGTTTGCTGTTTGCGGGATGCCCAGGAACTGCTCCTGTTGCTCGATATCATTCCCTTGCAGCAGATGCGAATACCTTACCCGAATGCCTAAAGATCAGTGCATATACCACAGACGGTGAAGTTATGGCGGTACAACATAGTGAATATGCCATTTATGGAGTACAATTTCATCCGGAATCGATTATGACCCCAGACGGAAAGCAGATGCTTAAGAATTTTATTAAGGAGGTATAAACCTATGATTAAAGAAGCAATCGTAAAAATAGTAAATAAAGAAGATCTCACCTATGATGAGGCATATAACGTAATGAATGAGATTATGAGCGGTGAGACAACACCAACTCAAAATGCTGCTTTTCTTGCAGCTCTATCAACGAAAAGTGCGAGAGCAGAGACTACCGATGAGATTGCAGGTTGTGCTGCTGCTATGAGAGCACATGCTACCAAGGTTGAAACTGGAATGGAACTATTTGAAATTGTAGGAACAGGTGGTGATAATGCACAGAGCTTCAATATTTCTACTACATCCGCTCTTGTAGCAGCGGCAGGAGGAATGAAGGTTGCGAAGCATGGGAATCGAGCCGCGTCTTCCTTGTGTGGTACGGCAGATTGCTTGGAGGCTCTAGGGGTAAACATTAACCAAAGTCCGACGAAATGTGTGGAACTATTACATAAAGTTGGTATGTGCTTCTTTTTTGCACAGAAATATCACACCTCGATGAAATATGTAGGTGCAATCCGCAAAGAGCTTGGATTCCGAACTGTGTTTAATATTCTTGGTCCACTAACCAATCCGGGAACACCATCCATGCAGCTTTTAGGTGTGTATGACGATTATCTTGTGGAACCGTTGGCACAGGTACTGATTAATCTAGGGATTAAACGCGGCATGGTAGTGTATGGTCAGGATAAGTTGGATGAAATATCGATGAGTGCACCAACGAAAATCTGTGAAATTCGAGATGGTTGGTACAAAACTTCGGTTATTACTCCGGAGGAATTTGGGTTTGAACGTTGTACAAAAGCAGATTTAAAAGGTGGTACCCCAGAAGAAAATGCAAGAACTACTCTTGCAATCTTAAACGGAGAGAAAGGACATAAGACCAATGCAGTACTTATGAATGCAGGTGCAGCCCTTTACATTGGAGGAAAAGCAGATAGCATGAAGGCTGGAATCCAGCTTGCCAAAGAGATCATCGATTCTGGAAAAGCGCTTGCTACACTGAAAAAACTGATCGAAATTAGCAATAGTCCGGAGGTGGATGAATGACTATACTTGATCAGCTTGCAGAACATGCACGAAAAAGAGTAGCAGTAGATAAAGAAAGAAAAAGCCTAGATGAGATCAAGGAATTAGCTAGGCAAATGGAAAGTGCTAGTGGACAAGATTTTGCATTTGAGAAGGCATTAAGAAAACCAACGTTGGGATTTATCTGTGAATGTAAAAAAGCATCTCCTTCCAAAGGATTAATTGAACCGAAGTTTCAGTATCTTAGAATTGCAAAAGAATATGAAATGGCAGGTGCTGATTGTATCTCTGTTTTGACGGAACCCAAATGGTTTTTGGGCAGTGACGAATATTTAAGGGAGATTTCTAAAACCGTGTCGGTGCCGTGTTTGCGGAAAGATTTTACGGTGGATGAATATCAGATTTATCAGGCAAAACTATTAGGAGCATCGGCTGTACTCTTGATCTCTTCTATTTTGACAGAAGAACAGATTCATACCTATCTGGATGTTTGTGAAGAACTTGGATTATCTGCACTCGTTGAGATCCATGATGAGCTTGAGGCTAAATTAGCCGTACGTTCAGGAGCGCGGATCATTGGAGTCAATAACCGTAATCTGAAGGATTTCACTGTGGATACGGATAATAGTCGAAGACTTCGTGACTTGATTCCATCGGATGTGTTGTTTGTATCTGAAAGCGGCGTGAAAAACGCGGATGATGTAGCTAAGCTCCGAGAGATTGGTGCTGACGCTGTGTTGATTGGGGAAGCCTTGATGAGAGCTTCGGATAAAAAAGTTAAGCTTGAGGAATTACGAGGTATTCTATGACAAAAATAAAACTTTGTGGAATTTCTAGATTAGAGGATATATCAGCTGTAAATGAGTTGAAACCTGAGTATATCGGTTTTGTATTTGCGAAAAATAGTAAACGCTTTGTTTCTCCTAGTATGGCAGCTCAGTTAAAAGAAAAGCTATTAGATAGTATTCAAGCAGTGGGCGTATTTGTAAATGAACCTGTAGAAAATGTTGCAAAACTGCTAAAAGAGAATACGATAGATGTAGCACAGCTACATGGAAGTGAAGATCATGACTACATAATGAAATTAAGAAATTTAATAAATAAACCTATTATTAAAGCTTTTCGTATCAATGACATAGCAAATATGGAATGCTGCAGTGCAGATTATGTGCTAATTGATTCTGGTGCGGGCTCAGGTAAGACATTTAAATGGAACTTAATAAAGAATTTAAAACGACCATTTTTCTTGGCTGGAGGGCTGGATGCACAGAATGTGAATGATGCAGTAAATGAGATTCATCCTTTTGCCGTTGATGTCAGTTCTGGGATCGAATCGAATGGAGTAAAAGATTATACAAAAATGGCGAAATTTGTTGCTGCGGTCAGAAAGGAAGAGAGATTATGACAAATCAGAACGGAAGATTCGGCATTCACGGTGGACAGTATATTCCTGAGACATTGATGAATGCTGTGATAGAGCTAGAAGAGGCATATAACTATTATAAAAATGACCCTGAATTTAATCGAGAGCTAACCAAACTTTTCAATGAATATGCAGGGAGGCCATCCAGACTTTATTATGCTGAAAAGATGACAAAGGACCTTGGCGGTGCAAAAATTTATCTTAAGCGAGAGGATCTGAATCATACAGGGGCTCATAAGATCAATAATGTTCTTGGTCAGGCTCTTCTTGCAAAGAAGATGGGAAAAACACGTCTGATCGCTGAGACTGGTGCTGGACAGCATGGCGTTGCAACAGCAACTGCAGCGGCTCTTATGGGCATGGAGTGTGTAGTTTTCATGGGCGAAGAGGATACGATTCGTCAGGCACTGAATGTGTATCGTATGCGTTTGCTTGGTGCCAAAGTTATTCCTGTCAAGTCAGGAACAGCCACTCTCAAAGATGCAGTATCAGAAGCAATGCGCGAGTGGACTTCACGCATTTCAGATACGCATTACTGTCTGGGCTCTGTGATGGGACCTCATCCATTTCCAACGATCGTTCGTGATTTTCAGGCAGTGATTTCGAAAGAAGTCAAGGAGCAGATGCTTGAAAAAGAAAATAAGCTTCCGGATGCTGTCATTGCTTGTGTAGGAGGCGGCTCAAATGCCATTGGAAGCTTTTATCATTTTATTGGGGATAAGAATGTTCAGCTAATTGGATGTGAGGCAGCAGGTAAAGGAATTGATACCTTTGAAACGGCTGCTACAGTAAATACCGGAAGGGTTGGAATTTTTCATGGTATGAAATCATATTTTTGTCAGGATAAGTATGGTCAGATTGCGCCTGTTTACTCAATTTCTGCTGGTCTTGATTATCCGGGTGTAGGGCCTGAGCATGCTTATTTACACGATATTGGCAGAGCGAAATATGTGCCGGTCACGGATGAGGAGGCGGTAAACGCTTTTGAATATCTGGCAAAGACAGAAGGTATTATACCAGCAATTGAATCGGCCCATGCCATTGCATATGCAATGAAAATGGCTCCAACGTTAGATGAGGATAAAATTATCGTAATCACGATTTCTGGTAGAGGCGACAAGGATTGTGCTGCTATAGCACGGTATAGAGGAGAGGATATTCATGAGTAAGATAAAAAAAGCATTTGAAAACAAAAAAGCATTTATTCCGTTTATCACATGCGGCGACCCGGATTTGGAAACTACTGCGGCAGTTGTGAGAGCTGCTGTAGAAAATGGAGCAGATCTTATTGAGCTTGGTATTCCATTCTCAGACCCAACTGCAGAGGGCCCGGTGATTCAGGCCGCAAACATAAGAGCTCTTAAAGGCGGTGTGACAACTGATAAGGTATTTGAATTGGTTAGAGATCTTCGCAAAGATGTAGAAGTGCCAATGGTGTTTATGACATACGCTAACGTAGTATTTTCATATGGCGCCGAACGATTTATTTCTATTTGTAATGAAATCGGAATTGACGGACTCATTCTGCCAGATCTGCCATTTGAAGAAAAAGAGGAGTTTCAATCATTCTGCAATCAATATGGTGTGGAGCTAGTGTCATTGATTGCACCTACATCCAAAAATCGTATCGCGATGATTGCCAAGGAAGCAGAAGGCTTTATCTATATTGTTTCCAGTCTTGGTGTTACTGGCATGAGGAGCGAAATTAAGACGGACCTTGCTTCGATTGTAGAAGTAGTAAGAGAAAATACAGATGTTCCTTGTGCCATCGGTTTTGGCATTTCTACACCAGAGCAGGCGAAGAAAATGTCTCAAATATCAGATGGAGTAATTGTTGGGTCCGCTATAATAAAGCTGATTGAAAAGTATGGCAAGGACTCGCCGAAGTATGTCGGAGAATATGTAAACAAGATTCATTTATGCATCTAAAAAAATGATACGAGGAAAAACGATATGAAAGCAATATTAACGAGTTCAATCGGTGGCTCATATAAAGAAAATGGGAAAAGGCTACCAGCGCCTTTGTTTTGGTACAACGGTTTTTTAGATCAACTCAAAGAAATATGGGTGGAAAATTCTAAAGTGATGATTATTTGCTCTTCACCTAATGATTACGAAAGGAATGATGCAGTCTGTCAATGCTTTAGACAATCCTTCCCAATGAGTGAGTTAAGCATTTCCTATATGGAAATATGTGATAGCAGAAATGAAGAACTGGTGAATAAAATAACGGAAATGGATGTTGTACTATTAGCAGGAGGACATGTGCCAACACAAAATGCATTTTTTGCTCGAATTGGTTTAAGAGAGAAATTGAAAAACTTTGATGGATTGATAATATCCTGGAGTGCTGGTTCGATGAACTGTGCGGATATCGTATATGCAGGGCCAGAACTTGAAGGAGAAGCAATAGATCCAGATTATCAACGATGGATTTCAGGTCTTGGAATTACTAAGGTAAATATACTTCCTCATTTTCAAAGTCTTAAGGAAGAATGGCTGGATGGTTTTCGCTTGATCGAGGATATCACATTTGCAGATAGTATGGGACATGAGATTATTGCAATGAATGATGGTGCTTATATCGTCATTGAAAATGGAGTAGAGAAACTTTTCGGAGAAGCCTACCGAATAAAAGACGGACAGATTGAAATGATTTGTCAGAATGGTATGTCCATTGTTCTGAAGGAATGATGGGCATACAACAGAAATTTGGGCCGAAAGCAGGAAAAAAACGGCTGTGCAATGCGTTATAGGAAATTAACCATCCAAAATACATTGCACAGACGTTTTAACTGTTTTGAAATCTAAGAGCTAACTTAATCAAGCCAATATACGCCATTAGATCTCAGAGACTTTGCCTATTGAGGCTGTTTGCCGATGTAAGCTAAGATACCGCCATCTACATAAAGGATATGTCCATTTACGAAGTTAGAAGCGTCGGAAGCTAAGAATACAGCTGGGCCAGCTAAATCTTCAGGAGTTCCCCAACGAGCAGCTGGAGTCTTTGCAATGATGAAGCTATTGAAAGGATGTCCTTCTTCTCTTAATGGAGCTGTCTGTGGAGTTGCGATGTAACCAGGTCCGATACCGTTACACTGAATGTTGAATTCACCGTATTCGGAAGCGATGTTCTTTGTTAACATCTTAAGACCACCCTTAGCTGCAGCGTAAGCGGAAACAGTTTCACGACCTAATTCAGACATCATAGAACAGATGTTGATGATCTTACCGTGACCTTTTTTGATCATGCTAGGGATACAAGCTTTCGCAACGATGAAAGGTGCATTTAAGTCTACATCGATAACCTGTCTGAATTCGGCAGCAGTCATATCGCACATAGGGATACGTTTGATGATACCAGCATTGTTAACTAAGATGTCGATTACGCCAACTTCTTTTTCAATCTGAGCAACCATAGCGTTAACCTGGTCTTCATTGGTAACGTCACAAACATAACCATGAGCGTTGATACCAGCAGCTTTATATGCTTCCATACCTTTATCTACTAATTCTTGTTTTATATCATTAAACACGATTGTTGCACCAGCAGCAGCGTAAGAGCTAGCAATTGCAAAACCAATTCCGTAAGAAGCACCAGTAACTAATGCTATCTTACCTTCAAGAGAAAAATTCTGTAAATTTTCCATGATAAACCTCCATAGGATCAAATTAAATGGGAGTATGTAGTACTATCCCGATGTTATGTTAGTAATACAAAATATTAGATCTAATAAAGCGCTTACATTATTGTGATATAAAATAAATATTTTGTATCACCATTATATATTGAAAATGCTGAAATATCAATAGCTAATTCGGAGACATTTATGGATACTATTTGAAAGTACTTACAAATGTCGAAGAGAAAACGAAAAAAGAAAAGGTAGCTTATAGCAAACGTTAGGAATAAAAAACTTAACGTTTGCTATTTTTATGCAACCGTACACGAATTCCATGGAAATCACTTGAATATCTTATAAAATTTGATTATAATCAAAATAATAATGATGAGTTGTATGTTCCAATCTAATTTACATGAAGTAGGCGAATTTTTGTGAAAATGTATTTTCATACAGCTCGGAAATCATAATATAGTGAAAAAATGTGGTTTATTTCATGATATTAATAGAACAATGGTATGAGAGGTATATATGTTTCAAAAATTTTATCCGTCCCATTATGTGGAGTCTTCCTATGTTATTCCTTATGAAAAGTTATATGAAAAAGGATATCGCGGAATTATATTCGATATTGATAATACTTTAGTTCCTCATGGTGCGGATGCTAGTAAGGAAGCGATTGAACTGATGGATCGTCTCCGCAAGATTGGATTTTCCATCTGTTTTATTTCCAATAACGATGAAGAACGAGTAACTCGTTTTAATCGTGAGATACAGGCAAAATATGTTTATAAAGCAAATAAGCCATCGACTAAGAATTATCTAAAGGCAATAAAATTTATGGGAACCACAAAAGAGAATACTATTTTTGTTGGTGATCAGCTCTTTACTGATGTGTACGGAGCAAATCGAACTGGTATCACATCTTTTTTAGTGCATCCAATTGATAAGCATGAAGAAATCCAGATTATCATCAAACGCAGACTAGAATGGATCGTTTTAAAGTGTTATGCAAGAAAGAGAAAGAAAGAAAAAATGAAAACAGACATCTAAGCAAGAAAAGAATTGCTATATTTAAGCTAACTGCAATGAATTAGGTTCATTGTTAACATAATCTACTTTATTAAGAAAAGAGTGCATAAGATGAAGGATAATATTGTTCTGATCGGATTTATGGGTAGTGGGAAATCCAGTGTTGGCATTCGACTCGCGCATGCGCTTGGATACGAATTTATGGACACTGACCATTACATTGAGTCCACATATGAGAAAAGCATCAAAGATATATTTGCTACCGAAGGAGAAGAAGCATTCCGTAAGATAGAAACGGATAGTTTAAAGGAATTGTCCAAATCCCTACATCATCATGTGATTGCAACGGGTGGTGGTATGCCGCTTCGAGAAGAGAATGCAGCTCTGCTTCGCCAGATTGGTACTGTCATTTTTTTAAATGCTTCGAAAGAAGAGATTTATAGTCGTTTAAAAGAGGATACGACACGACCACTGTTAGCAGGAGAAAATCCAATGCAAAGGATTGAAGCTTTGTTAAATGCACGCTTGCCAATCTATCAGAAAGCGGCAGATGCGACGGTGACGACAGATCAGCGTTCCTTTTACAGTATTATAGAAGAAATTCAAAAATCAATGATCAAATGAGGTGGAATTTGTGAAGATACTAGTGGTAAATGGGCCTAATATCAATTTTCTTGGAATCCGTGAAAAAGGCATTTATGGAGAACAGAACTTTGAGTATTTATTAAAGATGCTACAAGAGAAGGCGAAAGAAGCACAGATTGAAATTGAAACTTACCAGAGTAACTGTGAAGGTGAGATTATTGATCGCTTGCAAAAAGCATATTTTGACCAGGTAGATGGAATTATAATTAATCCAGGTGCATATACCCATTATAGCATTGCAATCCGAGATGCACTGGCAAGTTTAGAGATGCCAAAGATTGAGGTACATATCTCAAATGTGCACAAAAGGGAAGAATTTCGACATGTGTCAGTAACGGCACCAGTATGTACGGGACAAATTGTTGGACTTGGTCTTCAAGGCTATTTATTAGCAGTGGACTATATTCTACAACAAAACAAAGCGAACAGTTAATACAATTGTTTGAAGAATGTACTAGGAAGAAAAGTAGATGTTTTAGATATACTATAGAATAAGGAATAGAAGGAGTTTGTCATGGGAATCTTAGAAAAAGTATATGAAGTAATGAATCAGTTAACATGTGATGCAATTTTAATCTCCAATCGTCACAGTATGCGATATATCACGGGATATTGCGGGGATACTGGTATTGCAGTGATCACAAAAACCAGCAAGGTTATATTTACTGACTTTCGATATGTTTATCAGGCACAAGCAGAAGCAAAAGAATATGAGGTAAAGGATATTGACCAGGTTGGTTATGCGAAGTGCATTGCAGAACTCTTAAAGAAAGATGACGTTAAGTGTGCAGCCTTTGATGAAGAAGAGACAAGCTACGTAACCTATAGCAAATATGTCAACGAGTTTGGTGAAATCAAATTAATCCCATACAGCAATCAGTTAGATGCATTGCGTATGGTGAAGACGGAACAGGAATTAGAGTATATCAAAGAGGCAGAACGCATTGGAGATATTGTATTTGAAAAGATTTTAGAAGAAATCAAGCCAGGTGTTACAGAACTTGAAATCGCTGCTAAAATTGAGTATTTACTTAAGACAAACGGTGCTGAAGGCATCTCCTTTGCTCCTATTGTTGCATCCGGAATCAATTCTTCTATGCCTCATGCAGTTCCATCTCATAAGAAAATCGAAGTTGGCGATTTCTTAACTATGGATTTTGGATGTATTTATCATGGATATTGTTCTGATATGACAAGAACCATTGTGGTAGGGAAAGCGAGTGAAGAACAAAAGAAGATTTACAATACCGTTTTAAAAGCACAGCTTGCCGTACTGGATCAGTTAAAAGCAGGAATGCAAGGAAAAGCTGTTGATAAAATTGCACGTGACATCATTTATGATGCAGGTTATGAAGGATGCTTTGGACATGGACTTGGCCATAGCGTAGGGCTATTCATTCATGAGTCGCCAAGAGCTTCTATGAAAGCAGAAGAAATCATTGGTGAAAACATGACAATTACAGTTGAACCTGGCATTTACGTAAAAGATTTCGGTGGTGTACGTATTGAGGATCTTTGCGTTGTTACGAAGGATGGTTGTATTAATTTTACACATTCTCCAAAAGAATTAATTGAACTTGATTTCTAGAAAAATAGAAGCAATTGATTCCATTTTTGAAAAAGAATGTAGAAATTAATAAAAAAGAGTTGAAAAAAACGTACAAATACGATAAACTAAAACGTAGCTTCATATAGCTAAATTGCTATATTGATTTTAAGGAGGATTATTATATGGTATCAGCAGGCGATTTCAGAAATGGCCTTACATTAGAAATTGATAACAACGTTTATCAGGTAATTGAATTCCAGCATGTAAAGCCAGGTAAAGGCGCAGCATTCGTAAGAACAAAATTAAAGAACATTAAAGATGGTGGTGTTACTGAAAGAACATTCCGTCCAACTGAGAAATATCCTCAGGCTCATATCGATAGATCTGATATGCAGTATTTATACAGCGATGGTGAATTATATCACTTCATGAACGTTGAAACTTATGATCAGTTCGCTTTAAATGAAGACAGTATCGGTGATTCCTTAAAATTCGTTAAGGAAAATGAAATGGTTAAGATGCTTTCTCACGGTGGTGAAGTATTCGCAATCGAACCACCACTATTCGTAGAATTACAGATTACTGAAACTGAACCAGGTTTCGCTGGTAACACAGCAACTGGTGCAACTAAACCAGCAATCGTTGAAACAGGTGCTACTGTATACGTACCATTATTCGTTAACCAGGGTGAAACAATCCAGATTGATACACGTACTGGCGAATACATGAAGAGAGTATAATTTCATATTTTCTAGTGTTTTTTATGAGCACATCAGTTGATAAGACTGATGTGCTTTTTTTGGGTTGTGCGTTGAGAATATAGAGTGAACCTAACTTTATTTGCCACATTAAAAAAAACTATTGGAAAATTTCCAAATAAAGAGTATGATAGATAATATGTGGGGAAAACTAAAGATTTTCTAAAATGCATAGCTATAATGCAGATGGGGGTATTATGTCAGACTATGATGTGAAAAATAAACAAAAAGAACGAATGAGGGACCGGTCGTTACATGGGATTAAGTTTCTATTAGCTGTTAACTTGATGATTTTATTGTATGGAGCCATTACAATCTTTCTTTCACGTACGGGCATTTCCCTTAAAATATTTATTGGTGCAGTTGTTTGTACCATGGCGATGACGTTTTTGATGATTGTGGCAGTGCTACTTGCATCGGGCTCAAGAGTACAGGCGAGTGCATTATGTTTGTTGATCTGCAATTATCTTTATTTATTAGGAGTTTTAGCCGAGGTAACGTCAACCGGTCGGGAAGCAATCTGCGTAGCCATTAAACTGCAGTATTTTAGTATGTGTTCGGCAATGCTTGCATTAACATGGTTTGTTGCAACTTTTATCAATGTTAAGATTCCCGTGCTCATTTACGTTATTCAGTATTTGATTAACATTGTTATGATGGGTGTTATCTGGAATATTGGAAATGGTCAATTATTTTATCGATCCTTCCAGATCGATCTGAACGGAGAAACTCCAAGACTGATTTTGGAAAAAGGTCCATTTTTCTATATTTTTTATGGATTTATCTTTACTTTAGTTAGTGGGCTACTTGCAATGTGTCTATATCGTTTACATAAGAGTAGTGGGATTAATAGAATCAGAATCCGTTATGTGATTTGTGGAATTTGTTGCCCAATTGTCAATATGAGCATTCGTTTTTTTGGATTGTCCAAAGGTTATGACATTAGTTATCTTGGTATCCTAGGAGAAGTCGTATGTTTCTTCTTTGCATTTATCAAATACGGTTACTTTAACTCGATTCAGGTGACTAATGAGAATATTTTGAAATATGCGCATGCTGGGATTCTTGTCGTGGATGAGGAACAGAAGATCCTATTTCAGAATGATGTATTTAAGAAGACAATTCGATTGATCCAACAGAAAGAGGAAATCAATGAGAAACAGGTGATCGAGCGTACGATCCAAAATAAGTCTTTTATCAGTGAATGTCAGGGGAAGACGTATGAGATTACAGCGGATGAGATAAAAGAGTGTGGGTATACGCAAGGGTATATGTTATGGTTAAATGATATTACGGAGCATTATGCTTATCTCGAACAGATGAAAAAGCTTGCGACTACGGATGGACTTACTGGTCTTAATAATCGTAACGCGTTTCAGAAAAATCTAGTGGCTTATATACAAGAGGAAAGCTTTGGAGCTTTTATCATGATGGATATTGATAATTTCAAAATAATCAATGATACCTATGGACATGCGACTGGGGATGCAGTACTTCAAGAACTAGGGAACGTGATCAGTGAGATCATTGGAACCGAGCATTATGCTTGTAGGATCGGTGGGGATGAATTTTCTGTATTCTTCTGTGAAATCATGGATCCAAAGATTCTCAGTCAAAAAGTGAAACAGATTGCGGATCGTTTTAGCGAGGCATTACTAAAAGTAAACTTGCCAAAAAGTCTGATTTCCTTTGGTATCTCAATTTTAAATAGTCCAATGGAAAAGAAGAACTTTGAGCAATTATATCGTGAAGCAGACCGTGCCTTGTATCTTTCAAAAAATCAAGGGAAGAACCGTCACTGCTTCTATGGTCAATAGATAAAATATACATATTGAAATTTATATGGTACAATAGTAACGTAATACGGAATGTTGATATTTACCATCATCAATATTCGCAAGGTTATGATAGGAGTACGGTATGGATAAAGAGAAGAGAAATTTACGCAAAGAAATGAAAGCTATGAAGGATCGAATGAGTGAGATTGAGCTTGACTTGATGAATTTAGAAGAAGAGACGAGTGATCCTGTATATATGAAATCCATTGAGGAAGAATATGAGCAGTTACTAGGTGATTATACCGAATTAGAAGAATTAAGAAAAAGCAAAAGCAACCGGAAGAAGTATGTTGTCGGTGGAATCGCCGTGATCACAGCGATTGCATCCTGTGTAACGGTTGTATTTAAGCTATCAAAGGGCCGTAAAAAGAAATAGAACTAAAAGTTCTCTCATTTACAGAAAGCGTAAGGAGAGAACTTTTTTAGTGGCTATAATAAGGAACTTATGTAGGTCCAATGGATTCGTCAATCGATGCAGTGTTAATACATAAAAGTTTATGTAGCGAAGTTGCAGGCATTTGCTTTTTTTGGTATCATAGGAGATAAGAATACATGTCAAGAACAAATAACGTTTGAATCTATAAAAGGTTGCATGTATAGGACAACGTAGGGAGATGGCTAATGATAAAAACTTATGCAACAACTTTGGCATCTGTGAGTGATATGACGGGAGGACTGCGACGATGAAACAAATTTGTGTGGCTGCGATGGCTCATGTCGATGCTGGAAAGACGACTTTATCAGAGAGTATGTTATATTTGACGGGAGGCATCCGTAAATTAGGCCGTGTGGATCATGGGGATGCTTTCTTGGATACGTATGCTCTGGAACGTGCCAGAGGAATTACGATTTTTTCAAAGCAGGCTCAGATTCAATTAGAACAAACCAAAGTAACCTTATTGGATACCCCAGGACATGTGGATTTTTCTGCGGAGATGGAGCGTACTTTACAGGTACTTGACTATGCCATCTTAGTAGTAAGTGGCGCAGATGGAGTCCAGGGACATACCAAGACTTTATGGAGATTATTGTCCAAGTATCGTGTACCAGTATTTGTCTTTGTCAATAAGATGGATCAAAATGGGGTGGAGAAAGAGTATTTACTTGCTCAGTTAAGGAAGGAATTACACTCGGAGTGTGTCGATTTTACGCAAGAAGGCAGCGAAGAGTTTTATGAAAATATAGCAACTTGTGAAGAAGAATTATTAGAGAAGTTTTTAGAACATCAGACGATCGAACACGAGGAAATCAATCGCCTGATCCGAACTCGTAAACTATTTCCTTGCTATTTTGGTTCGGCATTAAAACTAACCGGAGTCGAAGAATTCTTAAAAGGACTGGATCGATATACGAGTGAGCCTTGGTATCCAGAAGAATTCGGAGCAAAAGCATTTAAGATTGCTAGAGATGAACAGGGCAATCGTTTAACGTATCTAAAGATCACGGGTGGAGAATTAAAGGTAAGACAGGTATTATCGGACGATGAGAAAGTAAATCAAATCCGTATCTATTCTGGGGCGAAGTATGAAACCGTAAATGAAGTGAAAGCCGGAGGAATCTGTGCGGTCACTGGTTTATCTCAAACTCATGCTGGTCAAGGATTTGGAATTGAGAATGCAACGGGAGAGCCACTTCTTGCGCCTGTACTCAATTATCAAATCATTCTGCCGGAGGGTTGCGATGCGGCAGCGATGTTGCCAAAGATGCGAATGATCGAAGAGGAAATTCCAGAACTTCATATCTTGTGGGATGAGACTTATAAGACGATGCAAGTTCAGATTATGGGAGAAGTTCAGATTGAAATTATCAAAAGTATTGTGCTAGAACGATTTGGAGTAGCAATTGAATTTGGTACTGGCAGTATCGTATACAAAGAAACGATTGCAGATACCGTTGAGGGTGTTGGCCATTTTGAACCACTGAGACATTACGCCGAAGTACATCTGCTATTGGAACCGTTAGAACAAGGATCAGGACTGCAGTTTGTTACGGACTGTAGCGAGGACTTACTTGATCGTAACTGGCAAAGGCTAGTGTTAACCCATTTGATGGAAAAAGAGCATAAAGGTGTAATAGTCGGGGCACCGATTACGGATATGAGAATTACGTTAGTGGCTGGTCGTGCACATCAGAAACATACGGAAGGTGGAGATTTTCGACAAGCAACCTATCGAGCGGTCCGTCAGGGATTAAAACAGGCTCAGTCTGTATTATTAGAACCTTACTATGACTTCCGTCTGGAAGTTCCAGAATCACAGCTTGGACGAGCGATGATGGACGTTGAGAAAATGTCTGGTACTTGTCAATTAGAACACACGGAAGCAGGCATCGCTCTGTTAAGCGGAAGTGCACCAGTTTCGACCATGCAGAATTATCAGCGGGAAGTTACGGCCTATACCAAAGGATGTGGCAAGCTATCGTATGAGTTTAAAGGTTATGGAAAATGTCATAATGCAGAGGAAGTAATCAACGAGAGTGGTTATGATTCCGAGCATGACTTAGCGAATCCAACTGGATCAGTGTTCTGTGCCCATGGAGTAGGATTTACGGTGAGCTGGGATGAAGTGAAGAAGTATATGCATCTGGAAAGCTGTTTGAGTGCAAGTGGAGTTGTTAACGAAGCACAGATCCGTCAAGCGATGAAACGAGAAGAAACCTGGATGGGAACTGAGGAGATTGATGATATCTTAGCACGTACCTTCTATGCCAATCGTAAGGATGGTTCGAACGGAACTAGAAAGCATTACACGAAACGTTATCAAACTTCCATGGAACCTGTGATTCGACGCTACAAGGGAGAAGAGCCAAAAGAAACGTATCTTCTAGTAGATGGATATAACGTGATTTTTGCAAATGATGAGTTAAGAGAACTGGCAAAAGAGAATATGGATGGCGCTAGTCACAAGCTGATGGATATTCTATGTAATTATCAGGGGCTTCATAAATGCAATGTCATTCTGGTATTTGATGCGTATCAATTAAAGGATCATACGACGGAGACCATTGAGTATCACAATATTTTAGTTGTGTATACGAAGGAAGCAGAGACTGCGGACCAGTACATTGAGAAGTTCGCGCATAATAACAGTTCGAAATATAACATTACCGTTGCTACTTCGGATGGTGTGGAGCAAATCATTATTCGTAGTAAAGGTTGTGCGTTGTTATCTGCAAGTGAATTCTGGAAACTGATGCAGGAAACTAGTAAGACAATTCAAAAGGAATATCTCGACAAGCCAGTAAGCGGTCGAAACTATCTGTTTGATCAAGTGTCTGAACAGGTGGCTGAGAGCATTGAGAAGATAAGACAGGACCGTCCATAAAATATAGACGGGGGCTGTGAAAAAAACAACAAGGAAATGATCAAGAGAGTCGAGAAATCATATTAGAATTTGGCTGCCTTTCCCTTTCGACCGGACAGAATCAAATTCTAATATGATTGTGGACTGCAAAAAAGCAATTAATATCTGTTTACCTTAAGAGGCAAAAAATGTATAATAAAACAAAGACATAGAGGGGAGATTTCATGTATGGAAGATTTAGAATCTAATAAAACAGATGCATGTTCGCCAGAATCGATGTTTGAAAATACATGTACCTGTACGGAAACAATATGGAATGAGCTTTGTCTCAAGCAAGCAAGGACTAGGTTTGTAAGGACCTTATGTATTGATATTATTGTCATTTTACTTTTGGGTTTCTATGCATATCTTACATATGATTTTTTCTATGTGATCGTGATCACGTCGTTTTGTATTGTACTTAATCTTGTTGAGTGCCTCTATCTTCCTAGGAGACAGGCAAAAATGGCATATCGCAGGGCGATGGATCTCTATCATACGGAACAGTCCTATCAGACATTCTTTTATCCGGATTACATCTTCCTTAAAAATGTACAAAGCAAGGGAGAAGTGAAAATCACATATGATAAAATTGCAGCTTTACTTGATACCAGACAAACATACTTGTTGCAGCTAAAACAAAAAACATATCTGCTCATAAAAAAGGATGGATTTACGAAAGGTTCTATGCTGGATTTTGTTAATTTCATTCAATCGAAAGAAATACCTAGAAAGTTCTAACTGTGATTGGGAATGTTTTGTACCGATAGCACAGAAGTATTATCTAATGAAAAAGGAGTTTATGATTTATGTCAGAAGAAAAAACGGAATCTATGCCAGAAAGCATTGTGGAGAATTCCTGTACTTACACAGAAAACGTTATGGGAGAATTATTTGGTAGACTAATGAGAAAGAGACTCATCGGTGTCGGACTGTTCTGGTTTGTTATCGTCGGCATGTTTGTCCTACTTGCATTCAAAGGTTCCTCCAATTGGATGGCGAATCTCAGTATGGCAATCGTTTCTGTTGTGCTTATCATTCAGTTAGTGAATTTGCCAAAGAAGCAGGCGAAAACAGTTACTCGTAAATATAAGAATTTATATAACTGTGATCAAGAGGACATGTCCATCTTTTATGAGGATCATATATATGCTACCAATCTGTCATCCAAAGCAGAATTGGAACTGACTTATGATAAGATTAAATGCATGATCAAGACGAAAAATCTATATGCAATCACTTTAAAGTCAAAGTCTCTGATGCTTTTAGACAGACACAATTTCACCAAGGGAACTGAGGAAGATTTTTTAAATCTCATGCAGTCTAAGAATATCCTAATAAAATAATAGAATATGAGACGTTGAGTTGATTAGAAAGAAAAGAACGATTTAGTACGTATCCGCTTTGAGAACGTACTTTAGTAAGATAAAAACGAAAGAAGGTTAAAACATGGGGAATGAATTTAACACAGAAGCTAATATGAATACAAATCCACAGGGACAGCAAGCAAATCCGCAGGGGCAACCAGTGTTCCAGCAACAGCCGAATGTAGCCAATCCACAAAGTTATATGGAGCAAGAACGTCTACTTCGTACATATAAAGGAGTAGAATTTGCAACGGTCGAAATCAAGAATCAGATTGTGGAACTTGAGGCAACTTATGCGAAGAAATGCACTGAATTAGAAGGATTGACCTATCAAGAGTTGATTGCTTTCCGTCAGGA
>JAQXNU010000169.1 GCA_029098165.1 Clostridiales bacterium | reverse complement strand
ATCAGGCTAATATTACTCATGGAAGCAACTAAGCCAAAATCCGCTTCCTCATATAGATTACGCAATTCCTGTTTATTTAACATCCCAAGATTGGTTCCGCCTTCTGAACTAAAACTTTTTGCTTCCCCAAAGTATTTTATATCTAAAACAATACCGTCTTTTCTAAAGTACTCCGACACTTTATCAAGCATATAAGGAATAATGCAAGGTAAACGTTTTCCATAGTACTTTAAATAAACAGCAATCGTAAATTTCTTTTTCTTCTGATAAGATAAGTAATCGCGTTCACTCTTTGGATACTCCGATTTTTCATATGGAAAATCAATCGTATCGATTGGTGAGATCACGTCGCAATTCTTTAGGATCATATCTTTATTCCAATCTCCCAGACTAACCATATGTAGTCCTTGTTCATAGGTCTTTTTTGCAAGTAAAAACAACTCGCCAAAGGAATAAAAATAAGGTTCATAATCCTGTACAAAATACATTTTGTAACCAGAGAACCTCTTAGCAAAAGATACAGTATCCCAAGAAGTAGCTACAATTACATCCGGTGACTTTTTACTCTGTAATTTTTTAAAGGCTGCGCTAGAGATTAAGGTCCCTTCAAACCCTGCCAGATTCGAACTAGCACAGATTTGCATCTCTTCCTTACTCTGATTTTTATAAACAGCATAATAAACGGAATAGCCGAGTTTACTCAACTCGGTTCCAAGTCGTAAAACAGAAGTCTGTCCACCATGAAAACGTACCATACGGGTGATCACAAACATAATTGTTTTTATCTGTTTTGGTGGTTCATTTTCAATAACTGAAGTACTATAATTCTCAAGGATCGCATTGACACGTTTGCGATCAATGGTTGCTTGAACATTATGAATGAAACTTAATGCTTTCCGTTTTGATTCACGAATCAATGCTTCCATGCTCTTCTACCTTCCTAATTTCTGTTCGTATAGATCACAGACTTTCTGTGACTCACCTTGTGCTACAATTCTACCATGCTCTAAGATGATCGCATGATCACATAAGGATCGAACTTGTGCTAAACTATGGGATACAAAAAGGACTGTAACTTTCTTGTCAAACATATCCTTAATTCTTCTCTCACTCTTTTTCCTAAACTGTGCATCACCAACAGATAAAACCTCATCAAGGATTAAAATCTCAGGTTCAACAACTGTTGCGATTGAGAAACCTAATCTTGCTTTCATACCTGAAGAATAATTTTTGATTGGCACATTAATAAAATCACCAAGTTCTGAAAATTCTACAATTTCATTAAACTTTTCCTGAATAAATGCTTTGGAATATCCAAGTACAGCACCATAGAGATAAATGTTCTCTGCCCCGGTATACTGTGGATCAAATCCAGCACCTAACTCCAATAACGGAACAATAGTACCATTTTTCGTAACCGTACCTTCTGTTGCCTTTAAAACACCCGCAATGACTTTAAGCAGTGTACTCTTACCAGCACCATTTAAACCAAGAACGCCAACTCTTTGTCCCTTCATGATCTGAAAAGAAACTTCTTTTAATGCCCAAAACTCATTATATCGTAATTGTCTACGTACTTTTTTAATTACATATTCCTTAAAACTATCTACTTTCTCTGTTGTCATATTAAAACGTACGCTGACATTGTCTACTTTTAACGCTATATTTTTATCCATTAGATAACCTCCAAAATTAAAGCACTAGATATAAAGGATAAACTTGTCCTGCTTCTTATAAAACATAGTCAAGCCAACAACTAGTGTTACAACTGCAAATCCAAATGCATAAGCGGCATACTTTATCTCCATAGGCTCTCCAAAAATCGAATGTCTAAAATTCATGATTATAGCGTATAAAGGATTATATTTTAATACCCATGCTTTCATAGGATTATCTAAAATCTTTGAAGGATCATAGAATATTGCAGAAGCATACATGATAAGCATCAAAATAACGCCCCATAAATATTCTGCATCACGGAAAAACACATCTAAGGTAGCAAGAATAAATCCTACTCCTATCGTCATAATTAGAATGGTAATCAAAGGAATAACTGCCTGCAACAAATACCATGTTGGTTTGATATGTTGAACAGCAGCAACGCCTACCAATACAGTCAATGACAGTAAGAACGTAATAAAACCAGACAGAGCTGAAGATAATGGATAAATGTACTTTGGTACATATACCTTTCGAATCATACTACCGTTTCTACGAATGGATTTTAATGCTAATTTTGTTCCATTCGAAAAGTAGGAATACAATAAACGACCGCAAAGAATGAAAACTGGGAAGTTCTTAATACTATTACGTTCTAAGAAGCTAGAAAATACAAACGTTAATACCATCATGGTTAACAAAGGTTCTAACAGCGTCCAAAGAAATCCTAATACAGAATTACGATATTTAAGTTTAATATCTTTTTTTACTAATTCGCCTAATAAATAGCGATACTTTTTAAAATTTGCTACTAATCTTTTCAATCTTTTCTCCATTCCTAACAGAAACTGCTACATATTCATTCAACTGACAGTATGGCAAAGAATCTGAAATCTGTCAACTAGAAATGATTATGTAGCAGTTTTATTATCTCTCTTTCTTATTGCATCAATTCATAAAAAGAAGCAAGATTATGCAAAAAACAAACGATTTACTGCACTGAACAAACCACGTACAGAAGCTCTTGTAATATTGGAACTTGTTCCTACACCAAATGTAGTTCTGCCGCTCTTGGTATCAAGAATCTGGATATATGCAGCAGCCTGCGCATTAGCACCTTCACCAAGTGCATGCTCTGTATAATCAAGCACTTTTATCTTCTTTCCAATAACATCCTGAAGACCATGATGAACTGCATCGATTGGACCATTACCAGTTGCAGTAAATACTTTTTCTGCACCATCTTGGCGATAAGTTACTGTTACAATTGTATCGTAGTTTTCATTTGCCTCTGAAACATCTTCCATCTTAAGCTTAACAAAATGAAGTGGCTCTTTCTTATCCAGATAACACTCTTTGAACTCTTGCATAATCTGTTCCGGACTGATTTCTCCAACCTTTTCTGTTATCTTTTGTATTACATCCGAAAACTCCTTATGCATTCCCTTAGGAAGTTTATATCCAAAGTAAGTTTCCATGATAAATGCAACTCCACCCTTACCAGACTGACTATTGATACGGACAATCGGTTCATAAATTCGTCCGATATCTGCTGGATCGATTGGCAGATAAGGTACTTGCCATATGGTTGAGTTACGTTCCTTCATAGCCTTTACACCTTTATTGATTGCATCCTGATGAGAACCTGAGAACGCGGTAAATACCAATTTACCAGCATAAGGATGTCGTTCATCAATATGCATCTTACAGCAACGTTCATAAACTTCGCTGATCTCTTTGATATTTTCTATCTCAAGCTCTGGATTGATGCCTTGAGAAAACATATTATACGCTACCGTTAAAATATCAACATTACCAGTTCTCTCACCATTGCCAAACAGAGTTCCTTCTACACGATCCGCGCCAGCGAGTAATGCTAATTCGGTAATCGCTACTCCTGTTCCACGGTCATTATGTGGATGTACACTTAATATAATACTATCTCTATCCTTAAAGTGTGTGGACATCCACTCGATCTGATCAGCATAAACATTCGGTGTATTCATCTCTACGGTAGCAGGTAAATTAAATATCAACTTGTTATCAGGAGTTGGCTCCCAGATATTCTGTACCGCTGTACAGATGTCTAACGCAAAGTCAAGTTCAGTTCCGGTGAAGCTTTCTGGTGAATACTCCAAGGTGATCTTTCCTGGAAAATCCTTTACGAAATCTTTTACCATTCGAGTCCCCAACTCTGCAATTTCAATAATTTCTTGACGTTCCTTATGAAATACAACGTCACGTTGTAATGTTGAAGTAGAATTATATATATGTACAATTGCTTGTTTTACACCATCTAATGCTTCAAATGTTCTCTTTAACAAATGCTCTCTACACTGAGTCAACACTTGAACCGTTACATCATCTGGGATTAATTTTCGGTCAACTAGCTGTCTTAAAAAGTCAAATTCAATCTGAGATGCACTTGGAAAACCAACTTCAATTTCTTTAAATCCTAATTTGACCAGTAAATTAAAAAATTCAATCTTTTCCTCTACAACCATTGGCTCGATCAAAGCTTGATTTCCATCTCGTAAATCAACGCTACACCATATTGGAGCCTTCTCAATCTGCTTATTTGGCCAAGTTCTCTCTGGAAAATCCACAACTGGATTTCTGCGATATCTCTTATAATTCAACATGTATTTATCCTCCATTTAATCTAATTTCATTCATATTATTAATCTTGTATGCTGTACAAACTAAAGTGCTATATCATTTACCTATGATAAGCTCTGGAGTCGATAAATCACGCTGTATATTTTAACCAGGAAAATCTTACACTTATCTATTCTAGCCCCATGTCTCTCTTCCTTTCAGATATGAATTTTTATAATCATATTCCGATTAATTATTACTTATTATAACAATAGTTAGACCATAAGTCATTCACTATTTTCACGAAAAAATAGGTATTTAATCCTATTTTATTTGGTATACTGCAATATCATTCTCTAAAAACTGAGAAATTGCTTCATATGCTTCTTTTTCGTTCTCACCAGAACAAATAATCTCAATTTCATCATTACACTTAATACAGGCTGACAATACACCAAGAAGGCTTTTTGCATTAATAGTACGATCCATTGTCTTTAACTCGATCTTACACGGATAATTCAGCGCTACATTACATAGATCACTAGCTGGTCTAAGGTGCAACCCTGTTTCATTAAGAATCTTGAATTTACCGTTTACCATAAGCATACCTCCCATGAAGCATAACAACCTACATAAGGAAGTCTTCCTTCCTTTTGTGGGCCGCTATCTTATTTTAACTGTCAATGTCTATTTAGTTTTCTTTACAATCTCAACACTGATCGTTACCGGTCGAACTGTTAAGTTATCCCCAGGAGTACAATTTAGGGTAATGGAATATGTCCCTGGTTCTAAATTCTCAAGGTCAATGGATGGCTGTAACTTTTCTGCTGTTACATCCATTAGTTTACTTTCTGTACCCATCACATGAAGCGAAATCGTTCCTGGCGTATGAATAATCGCTTCATATTGTGGATTTAGATTATCCACCGAGATATTCGTTGAATGTATAACGACATCCTTTGAGTCAAGTTTCTCAATCTCAGCCGAGATTGCAACACTATTGCTGTTGCCTACGATCGTATACTTGGATGTATCAATAAAGTCATCCAAAGACTTAGTATCACTCTGATCTTCTGTCCTTAAATTAATATCAAAAGGTATTGTGATATATCCGATCTTATCTAGATCTTCTTGTGTTCCGGCAACTGTTACAACCTTTGGTTCGTACTGTAACTGTGCAACTTCATATCCATAGTATGGATTACCTTGCGTAGAAACAACAATCGGAACTTCCTTCATAGGAAGCACTCTAACATTCACCAAAATATCTTTTGTTTGGAATTCCAGCTTAGAGTCACCGATTGGGTATCCATTCTCATCTAATGCCTTTGGTGATGCGGTAACCTCAAAGGATTGGTCCGTCATCTCTACCGAAACATCCACTACTACGTCCTTAATTTTTTGTATCTGTTTTTTAGAACCTGAAATCTCGATAATATTAGGATTCGGAATCTTTTCTGTTACGTAATAGCCGTCCTTCGGTTTTCCTGAAACGTTGACATTAACGCGAAATGTTTGTGTATCCGCTTCTTCCAAAGATAGTGTCATCATATCATTCTGATCGATGATTTCAATATCATTCGTATCATAATTTGGAGATGGCTTTGCTACCACTCGGATTGGAACCGCATTTACATCAGACTTTTCCTTGAAATTCGCTGTTGCTTCAAAATCAGAATTCTTTAGCCCTTCAATAATGGAGCGTTTTCCCTTTACTGTAATTGTTATTGACTGTCCAGACTCTACCTCATAGATCTTTCCAAGTTCGTCTAATACTTCTGTATTCAATTCTAATACAGGTATATTATAAAATTTCTTAGTGATATATGGATCATCAATATTCATGATAACAACCCAAAGCACAACTGCAAGAAGGAGAGATAAAATCTTTAATGGAATGTTTCTAGTTAGTACCTTTTTCATTCTTTTTTCTTCCCCTCCATAACTTAATCTTCTTCTTCGGATCTGAGGAAGACTTTTTCTGTATTTCGGTCAATTTTGCACGTAAATAATCACCATCCACACTGCGGATCAACTGTCCATTACGGGCAATAGAAACTTTTCCAGTTTCCTCAGAAACGATGATTGTAAAACTGTCCGTCACTTCACTGATCCCCACCCCAGCACGATGTCTGGTCCCTAGATCCTTGCTTAGTCTCATATTATCAGATAGTGGTAAGTAACAGGTTGCTGCAGTAATACGATTGCCTCTGATTGTGACTGCTCCATCATGCAATGGGGTATTATGTTCAAATATGTTAATCAATAGCTGACTTGTAATGATGGCATCAATTGCTATACCAGTGGTCTCATATTCACTTAACGAGACTTCCTGTTCAATCACCATTAATGCACCTGTTTTCGTCTTCGCAAGTTCAAACGTAGCTCGAACCAGTTCATTTAACGTTTCATCAGAAAAGCGTTCTTCCTTATCCTTGGTATCACTCAGATAAAATAATGGAGACATGATATTTTTTTGTCCCAGTTGTTCCAATGCCTTACGAAATTCCGGCTGAAACAATATGATAATTGCAATGATACCGACATTAATACCACTGATAAAAATTCTGATGATAACATTAAAATGAAACATATTTGCGATAATCCAGAATAACAATAGGATTGCAAGACCTCGCATTAAGGACCATGCTCTTGTTGTCTTTACCCACTTGATTATCGTATAGATAAAAAATGCTAGAATTATAATCTCAATATAATCTGGTATCCTTAAATTAGGAAGGGAAAGTCGTGTCACATATTCTTCAAAAAAAGTTTTTATCGTTTCCACATTCTTTCTCCCTTCCTAATACTTAGTCGTTTCTTCTTGTTCTATCACTTGTCATGGCTTCACGAGTTCTTTGTTCAAGGATTCTACGATCAAGTTCTCTTGCATCCGTAAAATCATCCTCTTCATCCTCTTCATCAGGTTCTTCGTCCTCATGAGAGCTGCTATTTATCTTCTGCGCATTAATACGTTTTACTTTAACATTCGTCATGCTTACGTTCATCTTAGGCACTGCTTTAACATAGTAATAATAGTCATCATCTTCAAACTGTACATTCTCAACAGCAGTGTAATCTAACACTCTTCTAAAGAACTGTATGATCACTGCAATCACAGCTGAAATTAAAGCGCCTAAGATCATTGCACCAATTTGTTTTGGTATATTTAACTTTAAGTCAACAATTAAAAATGCAATAATAGTTGTAATTGTTCCTGCGCCAATTGCAATCTCATAAGCATATTCAATCTTTAAACGACGCACAATGTAAACAACAACGATTACAATGGCAAAAACAATAATACCAAAGATCATCTCTTTATTTTTTACAATGGCATCAATAACATTCATATACAATGGTAAAACATCTTCAACTTTTGTGACGCTTTCTGTAACCGCAATCTCATTCTGAATAATATGAATGATATAGTATATTGCCACACCACATCCTGCTGGGAGGATTGTCATTGGTGTTGCGATCAAACCTAATACAATTGGGAATACATAAGGTATATGAAGTGCATACAAAATTGGTATTCCTAAAACCACATACCCGAACTTTGGTGTAAATCTCACAAAGAACAGATAGAGAATTAAGAAAACAAATACTAAAAGTATTGACAATAGTTTTGCTACAGAATAAACATGCACTAATGAAATAACCATTGCCATTAAAACCAAAATTGACGATGGCGTAAATGCACTTAGTAGAGATAATAGTAAAACTACTGTAATCTTATTAAATCTTGGATCATAACCAATCGCACTATTAATAACAGTGAATACAATCAGTCCGACAATGAACTTGACTACTGGGTCAATGAACATCTGATATTTCTGATAAATGGCACGAATTCGCGCTCGTAATTCTAAAATTTGCATCATATTGAAGTATCCTCCCTCTGTGATTCATTCTCAGAAACTGCATCCTCCTCACGATAAATCATACGAAGTTTCTTCAACATACGAAAATATAGCGAAAGCTGTTTTCTGGATTTGTCATATTTGATGGAATACCCAATTAAAGTTCCAACAATCATGACCGTTAAAATGATTAGATAATATCCTAATATCGATGTAAAAAGGCTTTTGTAGTCTAAGTCAACTGCATTCTCTATTAAGTATTCGGACTTGTACACAACAACCATGATAAGCAATAATAAGTAGCCAAAAGTAGCACTCATAAAAGTCTTTAATACATTAAGACGCACATAGTCAGTCTTGTAGTATTTACTTAAAGCTATATCTTCCTTGCCTTCTTTTTCTTCATAGGTTGCAAGCTTAGTCATGATTCTAATTTTTCTATTATTTAGCATAGAAGTGCCTCCTAACTTGTACCTTCTCTTTACGCTTTACATATTCTTCGCAATATGTACTGTTTTATTTTTCACATTTCTATTCAGTCTATACAAAAATTGCGATTAAAACAAGAAAATGCAAAGAAATCTGTATTTTACGCTTAAATATTATATCACACTCCTATGGTAATATCGATATTTTTTTCTAAATTTAAGATTTCTGTAATA
>JAQXNU010000168.1 GCA_029098165.1 Clostridiales bacterium | reverse complement strand
GAAGGTGCTAAATGTAAAATTACCAACATTGGTGATGGCAAGATCCGTTGTGACTTCGAAGAACCACAGCGTGCGATCACACCTGGACAGGCTATTGTATTCTACGATGGAGATTATGTTGCAGGCGGTGGTACAATCCTTGGAAAATGCTAAGGATATCTGCTCAGTAAGATAGATTTAAATATAGAAAAAAGGATTGTGAAAAAACACAAAAGAGATAAAAGAGAGGTGGGAATCCTATTCGAATTTGGCTAAGTTGACCAAATTCGAAAGAGATTCCTTGCCTCTCTCTTCGTTGTTCTTTTTGGAGTTTTTTTCAGCATCTTTTTGGAGTTATCGAGAAAGATTTTTTGCTCACTGTGGTTTAAATCTAACAATCATGTAAGAAATGAGGCAGAATCGTGAATAGAACTGTATATGCCCAACTAAATAAAATTGCGCCAATACTATAAAATAAATTATGAGAAATACCCTTTGCGACAGAAAATTGCATTGTATATTAGATCATCTAGTGATATTATGAAAGGAAAACTACGATACTAGGAGAAAGTACATGGTAAATTTACAGTTGATGAAAAAAGAAGAAATTGTGAAAGTATTAGATTGGAATATGAATACCGTAGAGTTTCTGGAGCAGTGGTCGAATTTTACATATCCTTTAACAAAAGAACAATACGAAGAACGTATGGAGTCGAAAGACTTTGTGGTATATTCCATCTATGACGATACAACGATGATCGGGACAATTCAGATGTTTCAGATGGATTCTGAAAGAAAATATACAAAGGTTGGCTGCTTTTTGATCAATCCAGAGTTAAGAGGTAAAGGTTATGGAGAACAGGCAATGAATGCCGTCTTACATAAGATATTTACAGAGAAACCAGAAGGTTTAGGATACAAAACAGTAGCGCTTAATGTCTGGGATTATAATAACGGAGCACAAAGATGCTATGAAAAATGTGGATTTAAAAAAGTGAGCGAGCAGTTGAGACCGAACGGTCTTGTATGTTATGGGATGGAAAAGACGATTTAAAAGGACATTGACAGATGAAGGGGGTGAAAAACAGCAAAGGTGATGAGCGTGATCACGCTCATCATCTTTGCTGTTTTCATAGCCCATTTACTATAGTTTAATAAACTCTGGCTTTCTTTCTTTATACACTGCATAATATTGAAAACCGAGCTCTTTTAATAATTCCTCGGCTTTATGAAAGTCATAAGCAATATGTTCAGGCTTATGACCATCTGAACCAATTGTAATTAGCTCGCCGCCAAGTTCACGATAACGTTTC
Source organism: Clostridiales bacterium (assembly GCA_029098165.1). Taxonomy (GTDB): domain Bacteria; phylum Bacillota; class Clostridia; order Lachnospirales; family Lachnospiraceae; genus Lachnoclostridium. The sequence continues at coordinate 10,910 of JAQXNU010000168.1, read as the reverse complement.
AAAACCTCTTTTTTTGGGTGGGTAACTCCTAGTCCATATTTATATCCAGAGGTATTGCACTCAATTCCTTTACCGTTCTCGATGATCGAAGTAAGCATTTGATCAATCTCATCCTTATAGTCAGCAACATGATACTGCTTAATGTCGTCTGGAATATAACGCACAATATAATCTAAGTGTCCATAAATCTGGAACATGTCATAGAACTTTGCGTTAAGGGCAATGGATTGAAAGTATTCTCGAATGCCATCGTTACCGGTACGGGTTTTCCAATAATCTTTTAAATAAGGATCGTAATGATCGAGGACATGAGTGGAGCCAATGACAAAATCAAAAGGATATTTTTCCGTTAGTTTCTTATAATGATCATAAATCTCATCTTTTAGGTCTGGTTCATTTCGAAGACCTAACTCGATTCCAATCATAATCTCAATCTGATCTTTATATTTTTCTTTTAAAACTAATAAAGTTTTGAAATACTCTTCAGGATCAAACACAAATGGACCAAAATCTGGATGAGGATATTTATAATCCATATGATCGGTAAAGCAGTATTTTTTGAGCCCTAACTGGATAGCGGCTTTGATCATATCTTCTGGATCTGATTTGGAATCCGATGAAAAGTAAGTATGCGTATGAAAATCACTAATAATCATTTTTATCCCTCCAGTCTTTTATTCCTCGATTAAGGTCAAGCCTTCTAAGGAAGGGGTAGCCATAAGAGAATAATTCGTATAATAGACAACAAAACCTGGTTTTCCTTTGTTTGGTTTCTTCACATTTTTCTTTTCTGTATAATCGATCTCAACTTTTTCGCCTTCACGTCCTTTGGAGTAATAAGCAGCTAAGTTCCCGGCTTGTTCAAATACATGATCAGGAAGTTCGACGCCATTAGTTCTTACGATAACGTGAGAACCGGGAATTCCTTTGGAATGGAACCACCAGTCGTTTCCATTGGCAAAATTAAATGTAAGTTCGTCATTCTGATAATTATTTTTCCCTACATAGATATGGAATCCATCACTTGTAACGTAATGGAAAGGCTTGCTTGTGATCTTTGGCTTTTTCATCGGCTTCCCATTTGGACCTTTGGTCTTTAGAGTGTGGCGCTTGATATAACCATAATCGATAAGTTCATCCTTTAACTGAACAAGATCTGCTTCATTCATTGCGATATCAAGAGAAGTACGAATGGAATCCAAATGATCCAATTCTTCTTTTGTTGTTACGACAAGATTGCTAAGATGCTCGTAAGTACGTTTTAATTTACTATATTTTTCAAAGTAAGCTTTTGCATTCTCAAGAGCAGTCATGGTTTCATCCAATGGGATGGTCAGTTCTTCATTGGTGTAATAATTTAATACTGTAATGGATTTGTCTCCAGGAGCAGCACTATAGCCATACGTCGTAAGCAATTCTCCATAGATTTTATATTTTTCGCGTTTCTCTGTATCTTTGAGCTGTTTTAACTGGAGATCGTACTTTTTAGAATCACGTTCAATTGCATTGTTGACGATCTTACGCAGATCCACTGATTTTTGACGAATACGAGTTACCGTATTCTTGGTAGCATAAAAGTCTTCTAATACAGTGGAGATACTATCGAAATTTGTCTGACTATAATTTTCCGTATTATTGTAGCAGGTAAGTTCCAAGGAGGAGAAATCGACGGGTTCTTTATCCTTATAAATAATGTTTGGAATATATTCTTTTGTTGTTACGATTTCCATAACTCGCCGTAAATTATTATACAGATGTAATCCAACATCCTTGCTGATATCGTTTGCATTTCTATCTGCATCAATCGTAGCGCGGAAGCAAATTTCATGTGCTAATAGGGGGCTGATGCCGGTCAGTGTTGTATAAATAGCCTTTCCAATTGGAAGAGGCTTTGTCAAAACATTTTCACAAAACTCTTCATAAGTCAATTTGGTCGGATCAAATTTATCCATTGTCTTAGGAATAAAATATGGACGACCTGGAAGAACTTCACGAACGGAACTCACAAAACTAGAAATATGTTTTATACTATCGATGATCGTAAAATCTTCATTGCAGAAGATGATATTACTGTGTTTTCCCATGATCTCAATGATTAAGTATTTTTGACGGACATCTCCTAAATCGTCTAAGTGTTCGATCTTAAATTGGATAATACGTTCAAAATCAGGCTGCGTAATCGAGAGAATACGAGCGCTATTTAAATGTTTACGTAACAGCATGCAAAAGTTTGGTGCTGTCATAGGATTTGACTTGCTAGCTTCTGTCAGATAGATTAAAGGTAGACCTGCAGAAGCAGAGATAAATAATTTAAATTGGTCATAATTTTTTATTGTAAGGACAAGTTCGTCTTTTTCTGGCTGGCTGATCTTGGTGAATCTACCACCGACTAACTTATCACTTAATTCTGAAACTAAATTCGAGATTACGAATCCATCAAATGCCATGTTAATTCCTTACCTTTCAAGTTGATTGCAGAAGGCTATTACCTACTGGTAAAACTGGTAATTTCTGCGAGAAATTTATTGTCATAAAATCATATACTATCACTAGATTCTAGACATTATAGCATAAAGAGGCAAAATTCGAAAGGCATATTTGTACAATTTTCATTAAAGATATCAAAATTTAAGAAAATACTAATTTGACAATGGACCTAAGAATAAATATAATAATCACATGGTAGGTGGCATTACCCGCAGAAAGATGGAGGAAACATATGAAATTTTTGAACAAAATGGAAAGAAAATTCGGAAGATATGCGATTCATAATTTGATGGCGTATGTGATTGGCCTTTATATTGCAGGAATTGTAATATTTATGGTGAATCCCGCATTTTATTATCAGTGGCTGATGCTTGATTTTGGAAAGATTGCGCAAGGTCAGATCTGGAGATTGGTTACTTTCTTAATTCAGCCAGTTGAGCATATAAATCTTTTTATTTTAATCAGTTTGTACTTATACTATATGATTGGAAACTCTTTAGAGAATACATGGGGAGCTTTTCGGTTTAACCTTTATTATTTTAGCGGTGTTTTGTTTAACATACTTGCTGCTTTTATTATTTACCTAGCCACTGGATTTTCTTTTCCACTATCGTTAGAATATATCAACGATGCAATGTTTTTTGCATTTGGTGTGTTATATCCTAATATCAGCTTTTTGCTATTTTTCGTTATACCAGTTAAAGTAAAATATTTAGTATTAATGTATGCCGTACTATTTGGGTATAATGTAATTGAGGTAATGAAAACTGGTGCTTGGTGGTATGGTTTAGCAATGTTAGTTGCAATAGCTAATTTCTTAATCTTCTTTGCGCTAACGAGAAATTATAATAGAATTTCACCAACACAAGTAAAAAGAAGAGCAAATTATAAGAAGCAAGTACGTAATGCCAACAATCCAGATAATGTCGTGCAGTTCCGTGGTAGACAGACGGTGACGAGACATAAATGCGCGGTATGCGGCAGGACAGAATTAGATGATGAAGATCTTGAATTTAGATTCTGCTCAAAATGCGATGGAAATTATGAGTATTGCATGGATCACTTATATACACATGAGCATGTGCATAAAGATTCCGCTTCTCCAGAGCAACATAGCGTGTAAATAGCAATATTCGGTTAATGAGCCGAGGAGTTACGTAAAGAGAGGAATAAAAAAGATGCAGAAAAAAACGAAAATTGTTTGTACCTTAGGACCAGCAACTTCTTCCATTGAAACTATGAAAGAGTTGATGTTAAGTGGGATGGATATCGCACGTTTAAACTTTTCTCACGGAACACATGAGGGCCACGGTGAAATGATTTCCAAGGTAAAGAAGGCACGTGAAGAAGTTGGACTTCCAATCGCAATCCTTCTTGATACAAAGGGACCAGAGATTCGTACAGGCCTCGCAAAAGATGGTAAAGATTATGAATTAGTACGTGGACAGGAAATTAAAGTTACAACAGAAGATGTTGAGTGCGACTCTAGCGTGATCAGTGTGACTTATAAGCACCTTCCAGAAGACGTTACTGTAGGAAGTTCTATCTTAATTGCTGATGGTTTAGTGGAATTACGTGTAAAAGAAGTTTTAAATGACAAAGAAGTAATTTGCGAAGTAGTAAATGGTGGTGAGTTAGGAAGCCGTAAAGGTGTGAACTTACCAAACATCAAATTACAATTGCCAGCAATTACAGAACAAGATAGATCGGATATCATCTTTGGTATCAATGAGGGTGTTGATTTTATCGCAGCATCATTTATTCGTAATGCAGAAGCAATTCGTGAGATCAGAAGCATCATTAAAGATTGCAATTCTGATGTTCAGATCATTGCTAAGATTGAAAATATGGAAGGTATCGAGAACTTAGACGAAATCATCGCTGAAGCAGATGGTATCATGGTTGCACGTGGTGACCTTGGTGTTGAAGTTGATGCTGCAACATTACCATATATTCAAAAGACTATGATTCAAAAATGTAACGAAGCTATGAAGCCAGTAATCACAGCAACTCAGATGCTTGACTCCATGATTCGTAATCCAAGACCTACTCGTGCAGAAGTAACAGACGTTGCAAATGCGATTTACGACGGTACCGATGCAATCATGTTATCTGGTGAAACTGCTATGGGTAAATATCCGGTAGAAGCAGTTCAGTTAATGGCTAAGATTGCTTTAGAGACAGAAGCTCATTATGATTCGATTCAGTGCGAAAAGAAGAATAACTTTAAGACAAAGAGTGAAACAGTTTCCTGTGCAATCAGTTATTCTGCAGTTGCTACAGCTTCCCGCCTAGATGCTAAGTTAATCATTGCTTCTAGTTTCTCAGGTTATACAGCTCGTTTAGTTTCTAAATACAAACCAGAAGCAGCAATTGTAGGTTTGTCTCCACTTGACCGTACCTTACGTAAGATGCAGATCTACCGTGGAGTTCAGCCACTTAAGGTGACAGAAGTTAACTCTACTGATCATTTATTAGAAGAAGCTATTAATACTGTAAAAACAGCTGGCTTAGTTGATCAGGGTGATGTAGTTATCTTAACAGCCGGTGTACCTGCAGGTATGTCCAGCGTTACTAATATGATTAAGGCAGTAGTTGTGGAGTAAACAACTACGAAGGTAAGAGTTCATGATGAACTTGATGAAAAAAGACCTAAAATTATGGTCCTTAGGAAAACGGAAATGGATGTTTTTACTTGGAGTGCTTATTATGTTTGTAATAAGCACTTCTTGGCATGTAAAAAAAGAGGAGTCAAAGGACTCTTATATATCGATTGGTGTTGTGGATCACGATAATTCAGAGTATTCCAAATTAATGATTTCATATTTTGAGGATAGTGATATCTTTACAGAATATGCAACGGTCATTACTGGTAATGAAGAAGAAATTACGAATATGTTCTATGAAGGAAAACTTACCGTATTTTTGGTCATACCAGAAAACTTTGCAGAGAACCTGATAAATATTCAGAATGTCCCGATGAAAGCATTTATTAATTCGGAAGATAAAACTCGTGCCATCATCTTAAAAAATATGCTAAATGCATATGAACGATACATATCTGCGGTTGAGATCAATTGTGTATCCCTTTATGATTTGATGAAGGAGACGGGAATGTCATCTGAACTTTGTAGAAAAGTCAATGTGGATATCTCAATGGATCTTGTATTCACTGCGCTTGGAAAGACGGATTTCTTTGAATTTTGTGAAATGGAGAATGTAAAGCAGGTTCCAATTGAGACATATTACTGCTTTGAGATACTGTTCTTGTTTTTATCCTACCTTGCTATGTTGGCTGGTATGGATTTATTAAAAGAACGTCGTCAAGGTGTCTTAGTACGCTTGATTTCCTGTGGAACGAGAATAACGACGATTGTTCTTCAGAAGATGCTGTTCTATGTTTCCATGATCGCGGTATTGTTAGCACTTTTAAGTGGTATTGCTCTTTCACAGGGGGGGAAGATATCAGTTGGACTCATTGCTTTTTTACTATTTTACTTTGCGATTGCCAGCTTATTCTTTATGCTTATATCGTCATTTATCACTAAGATACCGACGTTTTTATTGATATCCAATATAATGATTTTATTTGGAGCAGTTCTTGGCGGAGGTTTAATCCCGATTTTGTATTTACCACCAAGTATGAAAGAAATCGCAATGAGTATGGTTAATTATTGGTTCCTAAACTTTTCAACATCTCTTTATAGTGGAGAACAAAAGTTTACTTTGACATTCCTTCTATTCTTATGTTTCACAATCTTATGTTTCACCATAGCATGTAGTGTTATGATCAAACGAAAGGAGGGAATGCAGCGTGAAGACGTTTAGTTTAGTATCCTATTTTAAAGATATATTCGCACAGATCAAGCTCTCCTTAAAATTATTAGTGCGTGATAGAATTACTATGTTTGTATTCTTTTTTTCGTGCTTTTGTTTCTTTTTTATATGTTCCACTTTAAACTTCTCAGCAGAAGATCAAAGTAAACTCCCGATTGGGCTAGCTAACTTAGACTGTGTGGAAGAAGAGGGAATCTCTTTGGCAACGGATGGTTCGAAACAATTAGTAGATCGTATTCTTTCTTCTAACTCATTCCGTGTGATGCAGGGAAGTGTAGACAATCTGAAAGTGAGTTTGAGGAATGGGGAGATTAACTGTATCTTTGTGATTAATAAGGGATATGAACAGAGTTTGAAACGAGGTTATACGAAAGGTATCATTACCCTTTATAAGAGTTCAGGCAATAAAACAGCATCCATGTTGGCAGATGTTTTTGCTGGTGAGATGATCGATCAGATTTGCGTGGAAAAGAGTTATCTTGCATATAAAAAACTTGATTTTACCGATATGAAAGAGCTAAACGAAGAAGAATACAAACAGTATGTGGAAAAGATGAAAGCAGACGATGAGTTTGAGTTTGTATTTGATGTAAAACTGTATGATCCAGAAACTACAAATTCTAGTTATGAAAAGCTTGGAAATGCGGTATTATATCGTGAAATCGTTGCAGGGATTTTTGCAATGCTACTTTCTTTTGTAATCCTGTTTTCCTTTACTTATGTTTGCATGGAAAAAGAGCAGGGGATTCTGTTGCGAAAACGTCTGACACTGCTTTCGCGATTATCTTGTGAGATTGGAAACCTAGTATCGGTGTTGACTACGACATTTTTATTGTGCCTAATCTTTGTATTCTGTATTTGCTATTATGCAAAAGTATTTAACGGGTTTGGCGCTTTGCTTTGGTTATCAATCCGATATACGATTGTGGTATCGCTTATCTTTATGGTACTGGCTCGTATCGCTAAGAGTGTGGTTTCCTATCAACTCATTGGGGCAATTGTGATCCTGATTCTTGGAATGTTAGGTTTTTGTACACTTGTAGATGGGATAGCATTCAAAAATCTGCTAAACTTGTTAGAAAATACGCCAAATGGGTGGTTTATTCAAAAATTTGTTGATATAATATTGATAGCGAATAGATAAAGGAATGGTGAATTAAGATGATGAACCGAAGACGGTTAGAACATGACATAGAGAATCAAAAAAATCTGCAGGAGACATTACCAGAAGCAATGAACATGATTGGCTCTGATTATTATGCATACTCGGCATTGCAGTTTGCAATGAATTTCTATAATTACTATGAAATGACTTGTGAAACGAAAGTTCCTGAAACAGATACAATGTTTGAGATGATCACTCATCTTGTGGAAAAGACTTTATTGGCACCATTTGATGGGCAGATTCGAGAAGAAGCAATCAAACAGATTGATTGCCTTAGAACGGAAATTCTTAAAATTATGCAAGAGCTAACTGCATATGCAGATAAATTTGCAATTTATGAATATATATTAAATCGTTTAGAAAAGAATTATGATGATCAGATCGAAGATGTCGACAATGATGAGGTAGCGGCAGATATTATGCAGACCATCTTTAGCGATAATGATCAGGTATTGATTAACTCTAGAATTCGTGCGATGTTGTCACAACTTCCAGTAAGAATGACGAAAAATCGTTTCTTTGATATGTTGAAAGATAGCTTATCAATATATGAAGGAAGCGATTTGAGTTCGGTAGAAGATTATCTTTATATGGTAAGAAGTGCGGCTGGCTTAAATGTGAGAAAGACAAAAGATCTTGTAACAAGTGATAGTATTGCTTGCTTAACCGAACACTTAAATAAACTGGATTCGATGGATATGGTGATGTTATCTTCGGATCGCTTTAAAGATGCTTCTGCGATTTTAATGTTAGCAGTTGAAAAAATTCAAAGCATCACAGATCGCTATTTCTCCTTACAGGAAGTTATTAATGCACTTTACTGTATATTGTTAAATCAGCCGTATGTGAGCTGTGAGGCAGAAAAAGAAGCAGAAAGCCTTCAGGACATCATTCGTGCAATCGTTGAGAACAATAAAGCAGATCAAAAATTAAGTTTGGATGATGAAGTGGTTGAAAAGTTTGAAACAACAGAAGGTAAAATTGAGCGTTATCTTGCTTATTTATCAAAAGATGAAGCATTGATTGATGTTATGGAACAATCCAATCAGGCGATGATGGAATCTTTAATGTTAGGACAGCAGTTTACGGTTCTCAAGTTATCCAAGAATCTCTCCTCGAATAGTGTCTTTATTGACCTACATGAAGAGAAGATGGAAGGTAAGGCAGATAAAGAGTATCTTGACAAGAAATTTGATCAATTAGTGGAGGAATTCACAGCATTGTTATCTCAGCATAAAAAGTTGTATAATCGTGCAGTTATAGCTTCTGTCTTACGAGAAATGCCAGTACTTTTTAATTCCAAACAGGAAGTAGGAGATTATATTAAGAGTTCATTGGCTGGCTGTCATGATATATCGGAAAAGGTATCTAGCGTGGAATTATTCCAGGCAGCTTGTGAGTAGACGTAAAGTAAAATTATTTTTTCTGTATGTTTACGTTATTCTTGTGTTATAATTAAACAGTATGAAAAAAATGTTATGATATCTAGGTTAGGGGATGCAGGGTATGATTACTTGGAATGAAAAACTATATTTCTCAGAATCCATTAAGAAAAAGCATCGTCGTACGATTTTTGCAATCAAGCATGGAAAAGTCACGGCAAATGTTTATTGCATTGCTTTTGCATCCAATGAGAAGAATTTATTTGATATATTGCCAGCGAATGAATTGTTATTTCCTCACTATAAAAATAGTGAGGTACATATCCTTGGTTTAGCGCGTGGCAGAGATGAGGCCGCTTTATTGGTTATGGATATGATTCGAGATATCTATCGTGAGACTGGCGGGTTTTCAGTACGAGAATTCTTTCGTGAAAAGTAGTGGACTATTCCAAACTGGGTAGTTACAAAGTAGAGAGGGAAACAAAAGGATGCTTCATATTTTGCTTGTTATCTTAAAGATACTTGGTATTATCCTGGCTTGCTTATTAGGCTTGCTTTTGCTACTTGTTCTGATTGTTCTATTTGTCCCGATACGTTATCGTGTGGATGCAAAAAAGCGAGAAGAAACTATTATCAAAATGCGAGTCAGCTGGCTTGCGCGTTTGGTGTTTGTACGCGTTTGGTTCATTAATAAGCAGTTGCATATAAAACTAAGAATATTTGGCTTTACTCTTTGGGATAACCTTCGACCGAAGAAAGAAAAGAAAGTAAAACACAAGAAGTCTTCTAAGAAAAAAAGTCATAATCCAAAGAGCGAATCAGTAGAGCCTGATATTAAATCAATGGAAGATTCGCCTTCAACAGTGGATGAGATTCAGGAAGATACAAAGGAAGAACAAAAAAAGAATATCGAACTTCATAAATGTACGAAAGAGGAAGAAAGTGCAAATGGCGATGAGGAAGATACTGATCCTGTAGAAGAACAAGCTGAGAAAGAAGCGGGCAAGTTAGAGAAGTTCACCAATAAAATTAAAGGCATTTTTCATAAGATATCAAAACTTGGTACAACGATTAAGAATAAAATTCATAAAGTATTAGATCTGATCAAAAAGCTATGTGAAAAGAAGAACTTAGTTTCAGTTTTCTTAAATGAGGAGATGAATAAAACAGGAATTAAGTTTGCACTTGGACAGTTGTTGGAAGTATTAAAATACTGTGGCCCACAAAAGATTGAAGGGGAACTTAAATTTGGTACCGGAGATCCTGAGTCCACAGGAAAACTATTAGGTGCAGTTGCATTCTTATATGGATATTATGGAAAAAGTGTCACGATTGAACCTGACTTTGAAAATAAAGTATTTGAAGCTAAGGTAATGGTAAAGGGAAGAATAAGATTCATTCGTTTACTTATAATAGGTATAAAGGTTATACGTGACAAGAACTTTAAAAAATTAGTGAAAAACGCAAGACAATTAAAGGAGGAGTTGTAAATGGCAGAACAGAGTTTTAATCAAACAGTTGAGTCACTATTTAAGGGGATGGATACTTTCCTAACAACAAAGACAGTTGTTGGAGATGCAGTCAAGTTTGATGACGGAACCATTATTCTACCATTGGTAGATGTAAGTTTTGGTGTCGGTGCTGGTGCATTTACCAATGATAAGAAAAACAATGCAGGCGGTGGTATGGGTGGTAGAATCACACCAAGTTCTGTTTTAGTTATCCAGGATGGAAAAATTCGATTGGTAAATGTGAAAAACCAAGATGTCATAACGAAAGTTATTGATATGGTACCTGATGTGATCGATCGCTTTAAGAAGGATCCAAAAAAGAAGCAAGCAGAGAAGGAAGTCGACGACAAAGCCTTTGAAATACTCAACGGAGAAGTCGACGAGGATTAAAATTAAAAAAAAGTGAAATTTTCCTTGCAATATGGATTTATTTCTGATAGAATAAGGTTTGTTTGAGGTCACAGTGTAAGCTATGCACGACGCTGGCGGCACATTATGTGACGCAGGGCCTAATTTATTAAAGGAGGT
>JAQXNU010000167.1 GCA_029098165.1 Clostridiales bacterium | reverse complement strand
TTATAGTTTTGTTGACCATTCCGTACAGTCAATAACCTTAGTAGCCCATCCTTCATAAAAATCTGGCTCATGACAAATTAATAGAACACTGCCTTTATAGGCCATTAATGCACGTCTTAACTCGTCTTTTGCATCTTGATCGAGATGGTTGGTAGGCTCATCTAGTAAAAGAATATTAGTTTCACGATTCAATAATTTACATAGACGAACTTTGGCCTGTTCGCCACCGCTTAGTACACGCACCTGACTTTCAATGTGATTCGTTGTAAGACCACATTTAGCAAGTGCAGAACGGCATTCGTATTGCGTCCAGGATGGATATTCCTGCCATAATTCTTCAATACAGGTATTATTTTTTGCACCGGTCATTTCTTGTTCAAAATAGCCCTTATATAGATAATCTCCTAGTACTACATGTCCTTGTAATGGTGGAATGATCCCAAGGATACTTTTTAGAAGAGTTGTTTTACCAATACCGTTGGCACCACATAAAACCATCTTATCGCCACGTTCCATGGTAAGATTGATTGGACGAGATAATGGTTCATCATAACCAATGACTAAATTTTTAGTTTCAAAGATGTAACGGCTTGCAGCACGTGCTTCCTTAAATACAAATTCTGGCTTTGGCTTCTCTTTTGCTAATTCAATAACTTCCATTTTATCTAATTTCTTCTGGCGAGACATAGCCATATTACGAGTTGAAACTCTGGCTTTGTTACGGGCAACAAAATCTTGAAGTTCACTGATTTCTTGCTGCTGACGTTTATAAGCAGACTCTAACTGTGCTTTCTTTACTGCATATACTTCTTGGAATTTGTTATAATCACCTACATAGCGATTTAATTCACCGTTTTCCATATGATATACTAAGTTAATAACGCTATTTAAGAATGGAATATCATGAGAGATTAGGATAAATGCATTCTCATATTCCTGTAAATATCGTTTTAACCATTCAATATGCTCTACATCCAAGTAGTTGGTAGGCTCGTCGAGTAAGAGAATGTCTGGCTTTTCAAGTAATAACTTACCTAAAAGGACCTTCGTTCTCTGACCACCACTTAGGTCAGTAACGTCTTTATCTAACCCAATATCAGTAAGTCCAAGTGCACGTCCAACTTCTTCAACTTTTGTATCGATGATATAGAAATCATGGGCATCTAGTAAGTCCTGAATTGTTCCGAACTCCTCCATTAATTCTGCCATTTGTTCATCAGATGCATCTGCGAGCTGATTGCAGATTTCATTCATTTTAGCTTCCATTTCAAACAGAAAGTTAAAAGCGGATTTTAAAATATCGCGAATTGTCATGCCTTTTTCAAGCACAGAGTGCTGATCCAAATAGCCAACGCGAACGTTCTTGGACCATTCAATGTTTCCTTCATCTGGCATTAATTTATTCGTGATAATATTCATGAATGTAGATTTACCTTCACCGTTTGCACCCACTAGGCCGATATGTTCACCCTTTAGGAGACGGAAAGAAACATCATGAAAAATCATTCGTTCACCAAAACCATGGTTAAGGTTAGTTACATTTAATATACTCATATATAAACTCCTTGCTTTATAGGCTTTCCAATTAATGAAACATCAATTCGCAGCCAGTTAAAAGAAAATTACATCAATTTAAACATTTTACATGATATGTTGGAAATTGGCAAGTGAAAGATAATAAGCAGGAATTTTGAAAAAATTAAGTATATTTTAATGAAACCCACATTTACCATATGGTAAGTGTGTGCTACAATGGTTAAAAATTAAGTTGCGGTGAAATTCTAATAATGAGTATGAATCATTTGGAGAAATGTTTCTACAGATAGGAGTTTATATGACAGAACAGGAATTTTTAAATATACTAGAATCAAGTCTATCAGGAGAATTGCCAGGGAATGAGATTCGATCCAATGTGCAATATTATAGAGATTATATAAAATCTCAAAAGAGTAGCAAATCGGAACGTGAGATTATGGAAGCGTTAGGTGATCCAAGATTAATTGCAAGAACAATTATTGATACGTATCAATTAAGTCACCCATCAAAACATTATGGTAAAAATGAGTCAGATTTCAACTCCAGACAATATCAGGATCCAGAGGTACATCAGGCAGATACCAGTTATGAGTATCAGGAATCAAAAGGAATGCACGTATCGGAACGTAAGTTAAAAGCAATCGGATGGGCAATTGGAATTGGTACGGTCTTAATATTGCTATTAATCCTAGGAACAATTTTCTGGTTAGGAGTTGTTGTACTCAAAATATTTGTGCGTTTTATTTTGCCAATCTTATTAATTGCAATTGGTATCACATGGATCAAAAATCAAATACGACGACGTTAAGAAATCAAAGGGGCTGTGAAAAAACAGCAAAAGAGGTGAGCGTTCTCTTTTTGCTGTTTTTTCACAGCCCTTTTTTTATGCTCAAAGTGTAAGAAATATATATTGAGCATAAAAGTTCAGGAAAAAAGAGATTTGAGAAAAGAGAAACAGCTGGTAGGGGAGCTACCAGCTGTTTCGTTGAGGGGAGTATAAATAATTAATAAGGGGTTATATAGCGTATCACAGTTATTAATATAATCTATGATACAAATAAATGATACTACATATTATGTGAAAAAGCAATAAATAATTTATAACTTTACTAAAAAAACAGTTAAGTAAAAAACGGTATATTTTATGAATATTAATTAACATTTGGACCATAATAACGATTGTAGTAATAATATAAATTGATTTAGGAGGCAGTATTATGTCATCAGATTTTAACAGTAGCGAATATAACTCAAAGAATGCATCAAAGAACACTAGCAGTTATAAGAATAACTCCAACTATCAAAACAACTCCAATAACTGCAATAACAATTCTAACTACCAGAACAGCTCAAATTACCAGAACAATAGCAAAAATAATTCCAACTACCAGAACAGCTCTAATAACAGCTCTAATAACAGCAATAACAATTCCAATTACCAGAACAGCACAAACGATAGTTCCAATTACAAAAACAGCAATAACAACCAGAACTACAAATAGTTAGATCAGACAAATATTTATTTGTCAAATATTAACCGCCTAGCTGAATAAACTAGGCGGTTTTCTTTAGATAAATGCACACAAATTGTCGATTTGAATACAATAATGTAGGATATACTTTGTTTTAAACTCAAGTCAAATCAAGAAAGCTGGTGTGCGATATGTATTTCGAAATGATGAAAATGAAAGATGTGAATCGGTTCATAGGTAGAGAAGATACTATTATTGTGGATTTACGTAATGAAGATGAATACTGCAGTGGACATATACCAGGAGCTCTGAATATACCATATGAACAAGGTGAGAATATTGCAATATATGTACAGGGTTATCGTTATGTTTTACTATATTGTCATAAAGGTTCTGTCAGTTTGTTGGCGGCAAGGGACTTACATGGGGTGAATGCAGCCGTTTTTAGCTTATGTGGAGGAATTCGCGCATACACTGGAATATTAGAGAGATCTTAAGACTTAGTTGACATAGAATACAAAAGCGAATTACAATAGAATAAGAAAATGAAACGGAGAAAACAAATGAGTCGATATGAGTTTATTACGCCATGCCACTTTGGGCTGGAATCAGTACTAAAAAAAGAGATTATGGATCTCGGATATGAGATTGTTAGTGTAGAGGATGGAAGAGTGATCTTTGCTGGTGACGAGTCTGCTATCTGTAGAGCAAATATGTTCTTACGTACAACAGAGCGTGTTTTGTTAAAAGTAGCCAAGTTTAAAGCAGAGACATTTGAAGAACTGTTCCAGAAAACAAAAGATCTGCCATGGGAAAATTTCATACCAAAGGACGGTAAGTTCTGGGTAGCAAAAGCGACCTCAATTAAGAGTAAATTATTTAGCCCATCTGATATCCAGTCTATTATGAAGAAGGCAATTGTGGAACGACTAAAGCAAGTTTATAAAGTGAATTGGTTTGAGGAATCAGGCAATGAATATCCTATAAGAGTTACATTTATGAAAGATGAAATTACAATTGGAATTGATACTACGGGTGAATCACTTCACAAACGTGGCTATAGAAAATTGATCTCTCGCGCACCAATTACAGAAACATTGGCAGCAGCTCTTATTATGCTTACCCCTTGGAATAAAGATAGAATTTTAGTAGATCCATTCTGTGGTAGCGGTACCTTCCCAATCGAAGCTGCAATGATTGGAGCAAAGATTGCGCCAGGACTTAACCGATCATTTCTAGCGGAGAGCTGGACAGACATTATACCGAAAAAGCTTTGGTATGCTGCCAATGATGAAGCAAATGATATGATTTTACATGATATTGAGATGAACATCCAGGGATATGATATTGATGGAGAAATTGTGAAAGCAGCACGCCAAAATGCAGAATTGGCTGGTGTTGAGAAATATATTCATTTCCAAAAACGAGCAGTCAGCGAGTTAAGCAGTCCTAAGAAATACGGATTTATTATTACCAATCCACCATATGGTGAACGTTTGGAGGAAAAACAGGCAATGCCGGCATTGTATCGTGAAATAGGAAAAGCTTATTCCAACCTTGATTCCTGGTCCTGTTATATGATCACAAGTTATGAAGATGCTGAAAAGTATATTGGACGTAAAGCAGATAGAAACCGAAAGATTTATAATGGTATGTTAAAGACATATTTCTATTCCTTTATGGGACCAAAGCCACCAAAAAGATAAAAAAAGGGGCTGTAAAAAACAGAAAAATGAGCAATGGGGAGCGAGGCAGGGAATTATATTAGAATTTGGCTGCCTTTCCCTTTCGGCCGGACAAAGCCAAATTCTAATATAATTCCCCACCTCTGATGCTCATAATCTTGTTTTTTACAGCCTCTTTTTATTTTTTCAACCAAGTAACAATATCCTGCATGATTTCTGCACGATTAAGTTCATTTAGTAATTCGTGACGACAGTCTTGGTAAAGAATACAGTCTACATTCTGAAATGCTAGACGTTGGTACTGATTAAAAATTCTTGTGACATCTTTTCCATTGTTACCAACAGGATCACATGTTCCACTAAGAAATAAGATTGGAAGATCCTTCCTGGTCTTACTGATTCTTTTTGGTAGACCTGCAAAGTAATTAAGATGAACGATGTCACGAAGAAATGAAGTGGAAGATGGAAATCCACAGTAAGGATCATTAATATAGGCCCCTACAATTGCGTTATCACGTGTCAGCCAGTCAACCGAAGTACGTTCACATGTCTTTCGATAGGTTTTATTTTCAAACATAGTTTTTTGAAGAAATTTGGAGTGATATTTTGGTCCTTTGATTTTCTGAATGATAGCAGTGAGCATAAGTCCAGCTCTGCTTGCCATTATAGGTGCGTTAGCCGTACCCATAAAGATTGCTTTATCTATTTTGTCATAGTATTGAATGATATTACGTCCAACGAGTGAGCCCATACTATGAGAGAATAATATCATCTGCTTGGTACGTTTCACTTTATCAACATAGTCTAAGACGTTAATCCCATCATTTATAAGCAGTTGAAAGCCATTGTGATCGGAAATATAACCAAGATCTTCTAACTTTTTATCCGTGCCATGACCTCGGTGATCATACATATAGACATCATACCCTTGTTCATTCAAAAAATTTGCAAAAGGTAGATAACGTTCGTGATGTTCACTCATACCATGAAGGATAACGATTGATCCTTGTAAATCCTCTGATTTTGAGTATTTTTGATATATATTTGTTTTATAATCATCGGTTTGAGTAATTGTTGTCATATCTTTATGGAGCATATATGATCCTCCTATTTCTCTATTGATTATTAATATAATTATATTTCACATCGATTAATTAAGCAATCTGAAAAGAATTTTTTTCGAGCAAATTTTTATCAAATATATGAATAGAATGTCCTTATTTGTCGATATAGGTAATGACAAAAGAATAAACTTAAGATATACTATATTTATACAAAAGTGGTTGGAAGGAGGAATCGTCTTGAATGAAGAAAAACTGCTAAAAAGAGCAGCAGCTTACAGTTTAGTATTAATGATTTGTATCGTAACATTTTCGACTGGTATGAAGACACCACATGAAAGCGTCTCATATGCTAGTGAAGTGATAAAGACGCCTACACCTTCTATCGAAACAAACGAAATCGCAGAAGAAAATTTAGTAGTTGAGGCAAAGAAAATTGAGGAAGAAAGTATTCTTCCAGTTGAAATTGATAAAAAGATCAGTAAGAAATATGGTCAGAATTTAATCGCTATTCGAAAACCAGATCATTTAAGCAAAGACTATTCCTTTTCGATTGAGGACTTAGCGGTTGATCGTAGGATTGTGGTAACAATTACGGGATTAAAGAAAGAATCCATTAATGCAGATAATATTTATCGCATTTATGAGAATAATTATAACTGTGGACAAGTAAATTCCAATATAATGTTGCCAATTGTTCCAATCAGTGACGCAATCGATGAGGCACGAGCGGAAGAACCAGCTTATACGCAAGAAAACAGTTCCAATGCTCTAGTATTGCCAACAGAATCCCTTACACCAACACCGATACCTACGGATAGTGTTACTAGTTTAGATATTACATACACTTCCACACCAGATAAAAATGTCAATGCAGTACTAACATTAGATTTGATAAAAACCTATGGCTATGTGTTGAAAGAAGATAAGAACTATTTTTATATTTGCCTTGTAAATCCACATGATATTTATGATACAATTGTTGTACTTGATGCTGGTCATGGTGGCAATGACAGTGGTACATATTCTCATGGAAATGAGTATTTGGAAAAAGACATGAACTTAGATATGTTATTAAAGTTACAAGAATACTTCATGAAAAATGAGAATATAAAAATTTACACAACAAGATCCACCGACCGTCGATTGACCTTAAATCAAAGAGTTAATCTTGCCAATGATGTAAATGCGGATTTGTTTTTAAGCATTCATTGTAATGCAAATCTTTCAAGAGAGATACATGGAACAGAAGTTTTATATAATGAAAATCAGAATGATTGGAATATATTTAACTCGAAACAGTTTGCAAAAATCTGTCTGGAAGAGTTAGTAAAGAAGATAGGACTAAAAGATCGAGGTATTGTGGCTCGAAGTAGGGATGTCCTCATCATAGGAGAATCAAAAGTTCCAGTAGCACTTGTAGAAGTGGCATTTATGTCAAATAAAGAGGACATGAATTTCTTAAAACAAGAAAAGAATCGTAAAAAGGCAGCAGAGGGAATCTATAACGGAATTATCCGTGCTCTTGAGGTTAAAAATGGTAAGGTGTATGATAATAGATCAGATAAATGAGGGTAAAAGATGAAAAAGATTATTTTTGCTACAAGCAATGAAGGTAAAATGAAAGAAATTCGAATGATTTTAAAAGATATGCCATATGAGGTTCTTTCATTAAAAGATGCAGGTATTAAAGTTGATATTGAAGAAAATGGAACTACGTTTGAAGAGAATGCAATGATTAAGGCAAAAACAATCATGAATTTAACGAATGAGATTGTATTAGCAGATGATTCAGGCTTGGAAGTAGATGCTATGGATCGTGCACCAGGAATTTATTCTGCACGATTTCTAGGAGAGGATACATCCTATGATATAAAAAATAATTATATCCTTGAACAGTTAAAGGATGTACCTGAAGAAAAAAGAACTGCAAGATTCGTATGTGCTATCGCATGCGCATTCCCAGATGGAACCTGTAAAACGACACGTGCAACGATTGAGGGTAAAATCGGACATAAGATAGCAGGAGAGAATGGATTTGGATATGATCCTATATTTTTTGTACCTGAATTTAACTGTACAACGGCGGAACTCAGCCCAGAACAAAAGAATCTGATAAGTCATAGGGCAAAAGCATTAAATGCAATGAAAAATGAGTTATAATTCAGGAGAACTATAGATGAAAATATTAATTGTCAGTGATACTCACGGCAGATGTTACTATCTGGAACGTGTATTAAAAAGAGTTGGACCCATGGATCTGATGATCCATTTGGGTGATATGGAAGGAGAAGAACAGTATATTCAGACCATTGCGAACTGTCCGGTGGAAATGGTCTCTGGAAATAATGATTTTTTTTCTGACGCGCCTCGTGATAAATTTATTCAAATCGGGAAATACTATGTAATGCTAACTCATGGTCATCGTTATGGTGTCAATTATGGAGTAGAGCAGATAAAAGAGACGGCGTTTTTGGAAGGTGCGGATATCGTAATGTTTGGTCATACACACCAACCATTGATCGATTTATCGGATGAAAAAATTTATGCAATCAATCCTGGTAGTATTACCCAACCAAGACAATTAGGGCGGAAACCCTCATTTATTTTGATGGAAATTGACCGATTTGGCGAAGCTCACTTCACTTTGAATTATGAAGAAAGCCAGTAAATATAAGGGTTTGCAGAGATTGAAACAAGCATTTTAGATGAGCTGAATTACATGGCAGAAATAGGAATAAAAAAAGTATCAAAAAAGTGTTGACATTCCTCTTTGTGTCATATATAATATGTCTTGCGTCTGACAGAAAAGACAAAAACGAAAACTGAAAGCGCAAAACTTAATAAATGTAATATCACCGGGGTGTGGCTCAGTTTGGCTAGAGTGCTTGATTTGGGATCAAGAGGTCGCAGGTTCGAATCCTGTCACCCCGACTGAATATCACATGCATGACATGCGGGTGTAGTTCAATGGTAGAACACTAGCCTTCCAAGCTAGATACGTGGGTTCGATTCCCATCACCCGCTTGATGTTTGACAGGACATCTAAAACACTTGTCGGAATGTGCTAGTAGCTCAGCTGGATAGAGCATCGGCCTTCTAAGCCGGTTGTCGGGGGTTCGAATCCCTTCTGGCACATTTGTTTTTCTAAAAATCATGAATAAAGTTTATGGTGGGTATAGCGCAGTTGGTTAGCGCGCCAGATTGTGGCTCTGGAGGCCCAGGGTTCGAATCCCTGTATCCACCCTAACAACTTGAAGTTGTGGCAAAAGATAGTTGATTCTATTTTTTATAAAGGGCTATCGCCAAGCGGTAAGGCACAGGATTTTGATTCCTGCATTCGCTGGTTCGAATCCAGCTAGCCCTGTTGTCTTACAAAACAAAGTTGTTTATATGGGATATTAGCTCAGTCGGTAGAGCACTTGACTTTTAATCAAGGTGTCCCGGGTTCGAATCCCGGATGTCTCATTGTTATGGGAAACCATAATAAAGATGCGGATGTGGCGGAACTGGCAGACGCACTAGACTTAGGATCTAGCGGGTAACCGTGCAGGTTCAATTCCTGTCATCCGCATTTGCTTAAAAAATATCATAAACGCAAATGCTAGATATGATAATATACCGGGGTGTGGCTCAGTTTGGCTAGAGTGCTTGATTTGGGATCAAGAGGTCGCAGGTTCGAATCCTGTCACCCCGATTAACTAAGAGGCTGATAGCCTCTTTTTTTGCATTATAAAAGACATGGAGGTTAGTAAGATGGCAAAGGCATATTTATTTTTAGCAGATGGTTTTGAAGAGGTAGAAGCTTTAACACAGGTGGATGTATTACGTAGGGCAGAGGTAGAGGTTGTTACGGTTTCCATAATGAACGAAAAATTAGTTCATGGTGCTCATAATATTCAGATAATGGCCGATATACTATTTGAGGATAATCTGGATGATGCTGATATGCTGATCTTACCTGGTGGTGGAACAGGAACTAAGAATCTGATGAAGCACGAAGGATTAAAACAACTAATCAATAAATACAATAAGGATCACAAATATTTAGCTGCAATCTGTGCGGCTCCAGGAGTATTTGGAATTAATGGTTTGTTAGTTGGAAAGAATGCAGTATGTTATCCTGGTCATGAAAGTAATTTACCTGGTGCTAATATAGTAAATAAAAATGTTGTAGAAGATGATAACTTTATAACAAGTAAAGGACCTGGTACATCCTTTGATTTTGCTTTGGCTTTAGTAACCAAATTATGTGGAAAAGAGGTTTCTGATTCAGTGAGACATGGCTTACAATATGAGAGGTGATGTGAATGAAGAATCGTTTTTCGACGAGAGAGAAAGTCGTTCGTTCGTTGATGATGACAGTTTTAATAGCTTTTTTAGTTATAGTGGGTATTAAGATATCAAAAGATTATTCGGTTGGTGTAGTGTATTCTCAGGAGGAACATCGTTTGAGTCCAGAAAGTGTTGCTGGTGAAACAATCAGTATATCTAAGACGGTAACCCCAACGGTATCTCCAACCGTATCTCCAACCGTGTCACCGACTGTTACAGCAACTCCGACACCGACAGTGGACCCTGGGACACAGGTTGTTGTATTATGTGATTATTTGAATGAAACGATCACAGTTAGTAAGGGGCCAAGGGAGAGTACTAAGTTTTACTTCTCTCAGGATAAGAAAAAAACGTGGCAATTAATTGATCATCCAAATGGAAAGATGGATTTAGCAATCTTTATGAAGACATCAGATAATATCATCTATTTTAAGGGGAATAAAGATGAGAGTCCAGTTGAAGTGAAAATACCGAAAGAAGAAAAAAATCTCAAAGTTACATATTATGTTGAGAATAATCAAGGGAAACTTAAATTGGAAAACACATCATCCAATCAAAGTGTGCAATACCGAAAAGGAAAAGATGGACAATGGATTGATTATACAGGGCTTGATCTGAGAGATTATGAGATTACAGGATTTACCCTTCAGTTTCGTACAAGGGCAAGTGTAACACAGCGAGCAGGTAAGATTGTCAGTGTTAAGATACCGAAACGTCCAAATCCGCCTTCTATTAAAGTGGACTACAGTAAATTCTGTATCTCAGGATTAAAACCTGGTGTTACACAGTATCGATTGGCAGGAAGTGGTCAATGGCTTGAATTTAATCCAACCGATAAAAAAGTTAAGACACTAAGTTTGTCAGAACTCCTTCTTCCTAAAGATACCCCTCAGAATTTTAAACCAATACCTGCCGGCAAGATTGAGTTTATTACAAAAGCTACTGATAAAAAAGTAGCTAGCGGTGTATTAACAGTAGATACTGTTTTGCAGCCGTCAGAACCGGATGGTTCCAAAGTAACTCTGGTAGGAACAAGTCTGACCTTCACCGATGCGTCTAAAGATAAGGTGTATGAGTATATTCTGGCACATGAAGGAGATAAAATCGATCTGGCAACTGCAAAATGGAAAAAAGTATCCAATTCAAAAACGATTATCATCAAAAAGGTTGGTACTGCGGATCCGATTCCAAAAGACGTGGTATATTATCGCTTAGCACCTGTGAAAGATAAGGTTACAAAGCAGGAAACACCAGCGTCTATGTATGGAAAAAAAGTAATTACAGCAGTTTCAAATTAGTTAGGGTTTGATCTCTTTTCTGAGCAAAAGTAAGGCTATCAGATTTGGGAATGCCATGAGTGCGTTGATCAGATCAGAACTTTCCCATACGATGTCAAGAGACATGATAGATCCTATAAATATCATAATGATATAGCCGAAGCGGTAAATACGAATTCCTTTATCATGGAATAAGTATCTTACCGCTTTTTCGCCGAAATAACACCATCCGATCAGAGTGGCACAGGCAAATGCAATTAAAGAAACTCCAAGCATACCTGAACCAAGAAAAGGAACCTGACGAAAG
This sequence comes from Clostridiales bacterium, assembly GCA_029098165.1. GTDB lineage: Bacteria > Bacillota > Clostridia > Lachnospirales > Lachnospiraceae > Lachnoclostridium. Next base: position 38,090 of record JAQXNU010000167.1, on the reverse strand, counting down.
GCCGCAGTAGTTAATTCACTGTAGCTCAGCCCTTCAATGCTAGCAGGTGATTTTATGATTGAGGAGATAATGACAAGACCAGTGATCGCGCACATAACAACAGTATCCCAAAATGTTGCACTCATAGAGACAAGAGCCTGAACTTTTGGCTCTTTATTTTTTGTATCGGCAGCAGCGATGGCCGAAGAACCCAGTCCGGATTCATTTGTAAATAGTCCACGTGAGATTCCATATCGGGCTGCTAATCTTAGGGAACCACCAATGGCACCACCTGCAATTGCCTTTGGAACAAAAGCTGCCTGAAATATTGTAATCACGGATTGGATTAAATACTGATAGTTTATACATAAGATAATGAGACATCCGACAATATAAAAAATAGCCATGGCAGGTACAAGCTTAAGACAGAATTTTTGAATCTGTTTCACGCCACCAATAATCACGAATCCAATTAAAGTAGCTGCTACTATGCCAGAAACATAAGGAGAGATTCCGACACTTGAGGTAACATCTGTGATTGACCTTGCCTGTGTGGAACATCCCATACCATAGGCAGCCAGTAGAGTACAGATGCTAAAGAATATTGCAAGAGGTTTATTATGCAAACCATATTCTAAGGCATACATAGGGCCACCGTTATAATTACCGTTGGCATCTTTACAGCGGTACTTAATACCAAGATAGCATTCTGCGTAAGTCGTAGCCATTCCGAAGATTCCGGTCAGCCAGCACCAGAATACGGCACCAGGTCCACCAAGAGCAACTGCAGTTGAGACACCAACAATATTACCTGTTCCAAGCGTAGCGGCTAAGGTTGTGGTTAAGGTGGCAAAACTGCTGGCATTCCCATGTGCATCTGTTTCTGACGAAAGCGATAATTTAATTGCTTTTTTTATCTTTTTTTGAATAAAATGCAGAGAGCATGTAAAGTATAGATGGGTGCCAAACAATAAAACAAGCATTGGACCGCCCCAAAGAAATGCATTTATTGATTGTATGCCATTTAATAAGTGCTTCATATATCCTCTTGGTAATTTAATTCTTAGTACTAATATATGAGCTTTGATTACAGCTATTCGAATATAATCAATTTCATTACTATAACTTACCATAATAAAAAATATGAGAAAGGACACAATAAGAACAAGATAAGTGACGAAAATCTTAAGCTTAAATAATTTTAAATATCTTACAGAAAGTTATGTACTCAAAGACATCTTAGTAGAGTTTAGAAGCATTTCTAAATCAGACACAAAATGGTTCGCTTTTAGAAGCGGTGAGTTTAACTGATGTAGATCATTTAATTTTGGATAAGCGAAGAGAAGTACTCGCTTATCGATTACCAAGAGTGTTTTAAACGAAAGTCGCAAAACGATATCAGAAAAAACACTCATCAACTATATAATTTCACGGAGGTGAATGTTTATGTCAAATAGCAATCAGAATAGTACTAGTCAAATGGAAGTTCCAGAAGCTAGAGAAGCTATGGATCGTTTTAAAATGGAAGTTGCATCAGAGTTAGGTGTTCCTTTAAAACAAGGCTATAATGGAAATCTTACTAGTGCACAGAATGGTTCTGTTGGTGGCGAGATGGTTCGTCAGATGATCAAAAAACAAGAAGAAGCTATGTCTGGTAAATAGTCATAAATATAATTATAGTATGACTTGTCTTGAATAATTAAGGAAAAGGGTGTCGTAAAGCATTACGATACCCTTTTTCTTTGATATATAAGAAAAAGTTTCACATTATGAGGAAAATGTGTTACTATAAATGTATATGAGTCAGCAAGAAAAAGCCGCTACGCGATCTTTTCCTTGTCGTGAATAATATGTTGATCATTTATAAGGAGTTTGGGCTATGGGTAAGTATTTTGGAACAGATGGCTTTCGTGGAGAGGCAAATATTAACTTAACAGTTGAGCACGCATATAAAGTAGGGCGTTATTTGGGCTGGTACTTTGGGCAAAAGGAGAGAGCACAAGTTGTAATTGGAAAGGATACCAGAAGATCGAGTTATATGTTTGAGAATGCACTGACAGCAGGTTTAACAGCAAGTGGTGCTGATGTATATTTATTACATGTAACACCTACGCCTAGTGTTTCCTATGTTGTTCGTAGTGAAGGTTTCGACTGTGGTATTATGATTTCTGCAAGCCATAACCCTTATTATGATAATGGAATAAAAATCATTAATGGTAACGGATATAAATTAGAAGCTGAAGTTGAACAGAAGATTGAGGATTATATTGATGGCAAGACGGAGGAACTGCCATTTGCAACAAGAGATCATATTGGCAAGACAACGGATTATTCCATCGGAAGACATCGTTATATTGGTCACCTAATTTCACTGGCAACACGTTCGTTTTCAAAAGTTCGTGTAGGCCTTGATTTAGCCAATGGTTCAGCAACAACGGTAGCAAAAGCAGTGTTTGATGCACTTGGCGCAAAAACGTTTGTACTTAGTAATGAACCAAACGGCATTAATATCAATACAGATTGCGGTTCTACTCACATCCAAAATCTTCAGAAATTCGTGGTTGAGAATAGCCTGGATATTGGTTTTGCTTATGATGGTGATGCAGATCGCTGTTTAGCAGTCAATGAAAAAGGCGAAATTATGGATGGGGATGCCATTATGTATTTATGTGGTACCTATATGAAAGAAAAAGGTGAATTGAATAACAATACTGTGGTTACAACAATAATGTCAAATTTGGGATTATATAAAGCATTAGATCAAAAAGGCATTGATTATGTAAAAACTGCAGTTGGCGATAAATATGTGTATGAGAATATGCTTGCGAATGGTCATTCTATTGGTGGTGAGCAGTCAGGACATATTATTTTTAATAAATATGCAACAACCGGAGATGGTGTTTTAACCTCTTTAAAAATTATGGAAGTAATGTTAGAGAGAAAGTGCTTAGCATCCGATCTGACAAAAGAGCTAGTTATTTATCCTCAGGTTTTGAAAAATGTGCGTGTACACAATAAAAAGGCAGCACGTGAGGATGCAGATGTTTCAGCAACAGTGGAAGAGGTTGCAAGACTTCTTGGAGATGAAGGACGAATACTTGTTCGTGAGAGTGGTACAGAGCCAGTAATCCGTGTTATGGTAGAGGCGAAAAGTGATGAAATTTGTCATAAATACGTAGATCAAGTAATAGAAGTAATGAAACATAAACAGCATGTCTGCTAGACTTAAAAAAAAATGTGGCATTTGTCCCAAGGGCATGATATAATGGGGTAATGTCAGTATTAGAGTAGTATTTGTGACGATAAATATTTTGAATTACTAAAAGCAAAGTTTGCTATATTTTAAGGAGGACTCAACAAATGAGCTGTAAAGTGGAAGATTTAGGAAAGAATATGGTGAAGCTTACAATAGAAGCTACAGCAGAAGATTTTGAAAAAGCAATTGAAAAGGCTTACCAGAAAAACAAAGGTAAGATCAACGTACAAGGTTTTAGAAAAGGTAAAGCACCTCGTGCGATTATCGAAAGAATGTATGGTGTTGGCATATTCTATGAAGATGCAGCGAACGAAATCATTCCTGAAGCATATGAAGCAGCAGCAAAAGAAAGCGGTCTTGAAATCGTTTCTAGACCAGAGATTGATGTTGTTCAAATTGAAAAAGGTAAATCATTCATCTTCACTGCAGAAGTTGCTGTTAAACCAGAAGTAACTTTAGGCGAATACAAAGGTATTGAAGTAGAAAAACAAGCAATTGAAGTAACTGAAGAAGAAGTTAACGCTGAACTTGATAAAGCAAGAGAACAAAACTCCAGAACAATCAACGTTGAAGACAGAGCAGTAGCTGATAAAGATATCGTAACAATCGATTTCGAAGGTTCTATCGACGGTGTTGTTTTTGAAGGTGGTAAAGGTGAAAACTATGATTTAGTAATCGGTTCTCATTCCTTTATCGATACATTCGAAGATCAGTTAATTGGTAAAAACATTGGTGAAGAAGTTGAAGTAAATGTTACTTTCCCAGAAGAATACCATGCAAAAGAACTTGCAGGAAAGCCAGCTTTATTTAAAGTTAACATCAAGAGCATCAAGGTAAAAGAATTACCTGCTGCTGATGACGATTTTGCACAGGACGTATCTGATTTCGATACAATCGCTGAGTACAAAGAAGATATCAAGAAGAAATTAACTGAGAGAAAAGAAAAAGCAGCTCAAACAGCTAAAGAAGATGCAGTAGTTGATAAGATCGTTGAAAATGCAACTATGGATATCCCTGCTGCTATGGTAGATGCTCAGAAACGTCAGATGGCAGAAGATTTCGCTCAAAGATTAAAGATGCAAGGTCTTTCTTTAGAGCAGTACTTCCACTTCACAGGAATGGATCCAAACAAGTTCATGGAAAACCTTGAGCCACAGGCTATGAAGCGTATCCAGAGCAGACTTGTATTAGAAGCTATCGTTAAAGCTGAAAACATCACAATCTCTGATGAAGATGTTGAGAAGGAATTCGAAGGAATGGCTAAGGCTTACCAGATGGAACTTGAAAAATTAAAAGAGTTAATCGGTGAGAAAGAAAAAGAACAAATTGTTATGGACATGGCTGTTCAGAAAGCAATTGACTTAGTTTCAAACGAAGCAAAAGAAGTGTAATTATGATAGGCTGTTGCTTTGCAACAGCCTTTTATGTCTATAAGGAAAGGTGAGGGTGACAATGAGTTTAGTACCTTATGTAATCGAGCAGACAAGTAGAGGAGAGCGTTCTTACGATATTTACTCTAGATTATTAAAAGACAGAATTATCTTTCTTGGAGAAGAAGTTACTGATGTTAGTGCTAGTGTAATCGTAGCTCAGTTATTATTTTTAGAAGCAGAAGATCCTAATAAAGATATCTCCTTATATATCAACAGTCCTGGTGGTTCTGTAACCGCAGGTATGGCTATCTACGATACAATGAAGTACATTAAATGTGATGTTTCAACGATTTGTATTGGACTTGCAGCTAGTATGGGTGCTTTCTTGCTTGCTGGTGGTACAAAAGGCAAGAGATTTGCTCTTCCAAACGCTGAAATTATGATTCATCAGCCAAGCGGCGGTGCGAAAGGTCAGGCTTCTGACATTAAGATCGTGGCTGAGAATATCTTAAAGACTAAGAAGAAATTAAATGAGATTCTTGCTGCTAATACAGGAAAGCCTGTTGAAGTAATTGAAGTTGATACGGATCGTGATAACTTCATGTCAGCAGAAGAAGCAAAGGAATATGGTCTTGTTGATAATGTAATTACTAGCAGACCATAGAGTAAAAACGATCGATTTAGTTACATGAAAAGAGGTGAACGATTTGGCAAATAGAACAGATGATAGAAAGCAATTAAGATGTTCTTTCTGTGGCAAACCACAAGAACAGGTACGAAAGCTTTTAGCTGGTCCGAATGATGTTTATATCTGTGATGAATGTATTGAACTTTGTTACGAAATCGTCGAAGAAGAATTTGAAGATGATGTGGATGTAGCCGATACTGGGATTAACTTATTAAAACCAGTAGAAATTAAAGAGTTTTTAGATCAGTATGTGATTGGACAGGAAGAAGCTAAGAAAGCACTATCCGTCTCTGTTTATAATCACTATAAACGTGTATTGTCTGAAAAAGACTTGGATGTGGAATTACAGAAAAGTAATATTTTGATGATCGGTCCAACTGGTTCAGGTAAAACATATGTTGCTCAGACACTTGCAAAGATTTTAAATGTACCTTTTGCAATTGCTGATGCTACTGCACTTACAGAAGCCGGATATGTTGGTGAAGATGTTGAAAATATTCTGCTTAAGATCATTCAGGCAGCAGATTACGATATTGAACGTGCTCAATACGGTATTATTTATATCGACGAAATAGATAAGATCACAAGAAAATCTGAGAATACTTCCATCACTCGTGATGTATCTGGTGAAGGTGTTCAGCAGGCGCTTCTTAAAATCTTAGAAGGTACGGTTGCTTCTGTACCACCACAGGGTGGCAGAAAACATCCACATCAAGAATTTATTCAGATCGATACAACTAATATTCTCTTTATCTGTGGTGGAGCATTTGATGGATTAGAGAAGATTATCGAAGCAAGAACTGGTCAGAAATCGATTGGTTTTAATGCCAAGATCAGTCAAGGTCAGAATTTAAATATTGGTGAGTTACTTCGTCAAGTATTGCCACAGGATTTAGTGAAGTTTGGTATGATTCCGGAATTCGTTGGTCGTGTGCCAATTAATGTTGCTTTGGATTTACTGGATGAAAAAGCATTAGTACGTATTTTAACAGAGCCTAAGAATGCCATCGTGAAACAGTATAAGAAATTATTTGAGTTAGATGGTGTTGAACTTGAATTTACAGAGGAAGCATTGAATGCCATCGCAAAACGTTCCTTCGAACGAAAGACGGGAGCGAGAGGTTTACGTGCAATCATGGAAGCTGTCATGATGGATTCCATGTATAAAATTCCAACGGATACAAGCATCCTAAAATGCATCGTAACTAAGGAGGCCGCAGAAGGCACAGAAGAGCCACAAGTGGTAACTGCTGAGAATGGTCAGCAAAGAAAAGTGATACAAAAGAAATCGTTAAAGAAAAATAGCAATGAGATTGCATAACTTTGGTGAGGATTTTGTTTAATTAGATGTTAAGAAAAGGTCTGCCGGCAAGCAAGATGCTGACAGACTTTTTTCTAAATCATAATCGTTAGGCTTATAGATAGCCACATAAGTTTGGAGTGTGGCTTACGGGAGGAAAATGTGATGAGTGAATATACGAGATTGCTGCCGGTAGTGGCTCTTAGAAATATGGCAGTCATGCCCGGAATGTTGATTCATTTTGATGTTAATAGAAAAATGAGTATGGAAGCAATTGAAGAAGCAATGTTAAGTAACCAGCAGGTTATGCTTGTTTCACAGATTGATCCTGAAGTTGAGACACCAACAAAACTCGATTTGTATGAAATGGGAACAATTGCAGAAATTAAGCAGATGATTAAGCTTCCAGGTAATGTAGTGCGTGTTTTAGTAACAGGACTAGAACGTGCAAAATTAGAGGAGATTGTTTCAGAACAACCTTTTCTAAAAGCAAATGTTACAATTGAAGAAGAACCAGAAGTCGAGTTGTCTGAGAACGAAAGAGAAGGGATGCTTCGCGGTCTTCGTGATTTATTTGATGTTTATGAAGTTGAATATGGTAAGTTAAATAAGGATATCATTCGACAAGTCAAGTCATCAAAAGATCTTGAAAAAATTGTGGAACAGTTAATGATTCACATTCCAATGACGTTGGAAGATAAACAAAAACTATTACGCTGTGAAGATTTTGTAGAACGATATGAACAATTGGCTGCAATCCTTGCAAATGAGATTGAAATCATTCGAATTAAAAAGGAAATGCAGAACAAAGTTAAAGATAAAGTCGATAAAAATCAGAAAGACTACATAATGAGAGAGCAGTTAAAAGTAATCCGAGAAGAACTTGGTGAAACAAATACTGCCTCCGATGTAGAACAGTATCGAGAAAAATTAAGTCAATTAATAGCTTCTGATGAAACAAAAGAAAAAATAGAAAAAGAGATTGAACGATTTGCAAGTGTGGCTAGCAGTAGTTCTGAAGGTGCTGTTGCAAGAGGATATGTGGAAACACTTCTAGAGTTACCTTGGGATAAGAAGAGTGAAGATATCAAAGATATTCATTTCGCAAATAAGGTATTAAATACAGAACATTATGGGCTCACAAAAGTAAAAGAGCGTATTTTGGAATTCTTAGCGGTTCGTCAGATAACAGAGAAGGGAGATAGTCCGATCATCTGTCTTGTAGGACCTCCTGGAACAGGTAAAACTTCCATTGCTCGCTCGATTGCAAAATCATTAGGAAAAGAATATGTACGAATCTGCCTTGGTGGTGTTCGTGATGAGGCAGAAATCCGTGGACATCGAAGAACTTATGTTGGTGCATTGCCAGGACGTATAATCACTGGTTTAAAGCAAGCAAAAGTTAAGAATCCACTTATGCTTTTAGATGAGATTGATAAGGTTGGTTCCGATCAAAAAGGCGACACTGCGTCTGCCTTGCTTGAAGTTTTAGATTCTGAGCAAAATGAGCACTTTGTAGATCACTATGTTGAAATTCCTGTGGATCTGAGTGAGGTATTATTTATCGCGACAGCAAATACGACTCAGACGATCCCAAGACCATTGCTTGACCGTATGGAGATCATTGAGATCAATTCTTATACGGAAGTGGAAAAATTCCATATTGCAAAAAATCATTTATTCGCAAAACAGCTGAAAAAGAATGGTTTAACTAAGAGTCAGTTAAGTATTTCGGACAAGGCAATGGATAGAATCATTCAAGGATACACAAGAGAAGCTGGTGTTCGTACGCTGGAACGTCGTTTGGGTGAAATCTGTCGAAAGACTGCTAGGCAGTTATTAGAAAACGAGGAGCTTAAAAAGGTACGTGTAAGCGACAAGAATTTGAAGGATTTTCTTGGAAATGAGAAGTATCAGAGAGATCTTGCAAATAAAAAACCAGAAGTAGGTATTGTAAGAGGTTTAGCTTGGACAAGTGTTGGTGGAACAACACTTCAGATTGAAGTAAATACAATGCCAGGGAAAGGGAATATTTTGCTGACTGGACAGCTTGGAGACGTTATGAAAGAGTCTGCGCAGACCGGAATCAGCTACATTCGCTCCATTGGACCTGAGTATGGAATTGAAGACGATTACTTTGAAAAACATGATATTCACATTCATATTCCAGAGGGTGCAACGCCAAAAGATGGCCCTTCAGCAGGTATTACGATGGCTACAGCTGTACTTTCTGCGATACTAAATGAGAAAGTTCGTGCTGAGGTTGCAATGACGGGTGAGATTACATTAAGAGGTCATGTATTGCCAATCGGTGGGCTAAAAGAAAAATTACTTGCTGCAAAACTTGCAGGTATCCAGATGGTTTTAATCCCAGCACAGAACAAAGCAGATTATGAAGAAATAGAAAAAGAAGTAACAGATGGTTTAAGTGTTGTTTGTGTGGAAACAATGAAAGATGTGTTGAAACACGCAATGTGTAAATAAACGATCGTTGAAAGTCCGCCCTCGCGGACGGATTGGAGTTAAATATAATGAACGTTAATCATGTAGAACTTGAAACCGTATGTGGAATTACAAGTAAATTACCAGAGAATCTGATGGAAGAATTCGCATTTGCCGGAAAATCAAACGTTGGTAAGTCATCTTTGATCAATTCTCTTATGAATCGTAAATCTTTTGCCAGAACATCATCACAGCCTGGTAAAACTCAGACGATTAATTTTTATCGTATCAATAACGTCCTTTATTTTGTTGATCTTCCTGGGTATGGATACGCAAAAGTATCTAAGGAGATGAAAGCAAAATGGGGGATGATGATTGAACGTTATTTAAAGAAGAGCAAGCAGTTAAAACTGATTTTTCTTTTAGTGGATATCCGACATGAGCCATCGGTAAACGATAAGGACATGTATCAGTGGATTGTTCATCATGGATTTGAACCGGTTGTCATTGCAACAAAGTTAGATAAGATCAATCGTAGTCAGAGAGATAAACAGATAAAGCTTATTCGACAGGGATTGCAGGCGAGTGCTCAGACAAGGATCATTCCTTTCTCGGCTCAAACCAAGGATGGCCGTGACGAAATCTGGTCCTGTATTATGGAGAAGATGGTGAAAGAGGAGCCAGTTTCTGAAGAAATCGGCGCAGAAGAAGCATCCGATCAGGTGACTGAATAATCACTATGAAAAATGGGGCTGTGAAAAAACAACAAAAGAGATGAGCATAAGAGACGGAGAATCATATTAAAAATTTGGCTACCTTTCCCTACCGGCCGGACTAAGCCAAATTCTTAATATGATTCCCCGTCTCTACCCTCGTTGCTTTTTTGCTGTTTTTTTCACAGCCCTTTTTCTATAAAAACACTATAAATATTTTTTTAGTTCTGTGATTAAGACATCGTACTCAGCATCCGTAAGCGTGATCTGTTTTGGATCCATAGCAAATGTCCCGCCCCACTCAAAACCATCTTTATACTTTGGTACAAGATGAAAATGAAGATGGCAACCGGTATCGCCATAAGCACCATAGTTTACTTTATCCGGGTGGAATGCCTCATGGATTGCTTTGGCAACCTTATTCACATCTGCAAAGAACGCATTACGTTCTTCTTCTGTTAGAGCAATCATTTCGCTGACATGATATTTGCTTGTAACGATACATCTGCCTTTATGGCTCTGTTCTTTAAATAAGTAAACTTTACTTGCTGGAAGCTCGCAGATCTTAATACCGAATTTGGCTACGAGTTCACCTTCTGCACAATAGGAACAATTTGGGTCAAACATGATTAGTCCTCCTATGTAGGATATTCCTAAAATGAATTTCTACAATGAAAGGTTTCCAATGTATTCTCGTTGTCTCTACAGTTCACAAAGTTGTATGATTTCCACATACACAAGAACAGTGTATGCGGCCATCACACAATTTTGTGAACAGTAACGACAAATAGAATACATTTAGGAAATCCTTTCATTTTCACAATTCATTTTTGTAATATCCTTTGATTTAATTTATTTTCTCTTTAGTCTGCAATTAGTGAAGATATGACATATGCATAGATATCAGAACTCTTGGATCTCCAGTTGTTACATATGAGGTTTGCTTCACGTTCGGTTGGAACGGAGAGCTTTAACTCAATGATTGCACTGTCGCCTTCCATAACACGAAGTCTTGCGATATATTCATCTTTTTTGTTTTCAAAATAATCAGCAAGTGTGGATACTTCATTACGAAGACTGTATTTATGTTCTTTCAGATATGCATCGATATCGTCGCGAATTGCCTGTGAGATATTCTGGCTGAAGAAAGATAGTGTTTCTTTGCCAGATTCATTAATCTGGTATAAGGAACTGTTACGGATTGTTTCCGAACTGATGTAATCATCATCTATAAGCTCAGAGATTGCCTGTTGAATATTAAAGTAATTGGTGTATTCTTTCTCTAAGATGAAGTTCGTTAATTGACCGTTTGTCAATGGAAAATCAACTTTATCCAGAATGTAAAGAACGATTAACTTGTATAACATTAAAGTTTCTGCTTGCATGTTGGTTCTCCTTTCGTAACAGAATAATGAATACCTTGATATATGCCTTTTTTGGCAAGTTGTTGATTAATTGTATTTAGTACAAGACGTTTATTGGCACTCCATAAAGGAGCAAGAAGTAATTTTTTGGGTCCATCACCGGTAAGACGATGGATGACAATATCATTTCTTAAATGAGCGATACATTCCATAAGAAGTTCAATGTAGTCATCGAATTTGGTGACATGAAACATGGAAGGATCGTTCAAGTAAAGTTTTTCCAAGTCTGTATGCTTTAAAACATGAAGTAGCTGCAGTTTAATTCCATGAATCGGTTTTGTATTGAGATACTCGATCGTTTCTAGAATATCGGATCGTGTTTCTCCCGGCAGGCCAAGGATAATATGAACAATCGTCAATAGATTTCGTTTTGACAATTCAGTTATAGCATGGTCAAAAACAGTGAGAGAATAGCCACGGCGTATTAATACCGCAGTTTCTTCATGGCAAGTCTGAAGACCGAGTTCAATATATATAGGTTTGATTTCATTGCAACGGGAAAGTAAATCTAATACATCTTCTGGAAGGCAGTCAGGTCTTGTTGCAATAGATAATGCAACTATATCAGGATGATGGATCGCCTCCATAAAAATTCGTTCAAGGTATTCAACTGGAGCATACGTATTCGTAAATGCCTGAAAGTAGGCAATATACTTATTACTTTTTGTTTTGGTCTTTACAAGTGCTTTAGCACTCTCAATCTGATTCGTAATGGAAAGTGCAGCATTTGCTGCAAAATCACCAGACCCACCTTCACTACAAAAGATACATCCGCCAAATCCAATCTTTCCATCGCGATTTGGACAGGTCATACCGCCATTTAGAGATAATTTATAGACTTTATCGTGAAAAGTTTCTTTTAAATAATAGTCGAGTGAATAGTAGCGCTTCTCATTCCATTGTTTCATTGAGTTTTCCTTATCTATTAATATGAGCTTTGATTGCATTGCTGACTACTTCACAAACGCGAGGATCAAAAGCTTCCGGCATTATAAAGTCTTCGTTTAATTCATCGTCGCTGACAAGCCCAGCAATGGCAACTGCAGCAGCTAATTTCATCTCTTCAGTGATCTGAGGAGCGCGGCCTTCGAGTGCCCCTTTAAAAATACCAGGGAAAGCTATTACGTTATTTACCTGGTTTGGAAAATCGCTTCGTCCAGTACCGACAACTTTTGCTCCAGCTTCCTTTGCTAGGTCAGGCATGATCTCTGGAACTGGATTTGCCATTGCAAATAGGATGGAATCTTTATTCATGGAAGCTACCATTTCTTTGGTTACGATGTTAGGGGCGGAAACACCAACAAAGATATCAGCACCCTTTAATGCGTCTGCTAATGTTCCTGATTGACCAGAAAGATTTGTGACATCCATCATCTCTTTTTGCATCCAGTTAAGACCTTCGCTATTTCTATTTAAGATACCGATCTTATCGCAAAGAGTTAAGTGTTTAAAGCCGTAATTCAATAATAACTTGGAGATAGCGATACCAGCGGAACCCGCTCCATTTACAACAATCTTACAATCTTCCTTTTTCTTTCCCGTAACTTTTAATGCGTTGATAATACCTGCTAATACTACAATAGCTGTACCATGTTGGTCATCGTGAAACACAGGAATATCAAGCATTTCCTTTAAACGACTTTCAATTTCGAAACAACGAGGAGCCGAGATATCTTCTAGGTTGATACCACCAAATGCAGGAGCGATAGCAGTCACACAGCGAATAATCTCCTCAGTATCCTGAGTGTCCAAACAGATAGGAAATGCATTGATGCCACCAAATTCTTTAAATAAAACACATTTTCCTTCCATAACTGGCATTGCAGCCTTTGCACCGATGTTACCAAGTCCTAATACAGCACTTCCATCACTTACAACAGCAACTGTATTTGCTTTGAGTGTGTATTTGTAGGCTGCTTCAGGATCTTTAGCAATCACCTTACAAGGTTCTGCTACACCTGGAGTATAAGCAAGGGCTAAATCTTCTCTTGATCTTACCTGGCATTTTGATGTTGTAGTTAATTTACCGTTCCATTCTTCATGAAGCTGTAAAGCTTTCTCATTTAAAGTCATGACATATCCTCCCGTAATTCACGTTACTTAAGTAATCCTTGATATCATAACACTAACAGACTGTTTAATCAAGAGGTTTGGATCAGCCTAAGGAGTAGTTGGAAACGACTAATCTAAGATAGATGGGCTATAATAGAAACAAACCAGTTAGTTGACAGATTAGGGAAAAAGTATATAATAATAGTTAAATATCTACTCGCATATCAAAAGTTCTTATTATTATCCGTACCAAATCCATTTAAACACAACATGAAGAATAAAGGAGTCAATGGAATGAAGCAAAATTTTGAAAGCATGCCATTACAAGCCCTTCGTGAGTTAGCAAAAGCGAAGGGAATTAAAGGTGTTTCTACTTTAAGAAAACAAGAATTAATAGATACACTGAATGCGGCAGGGCTATCAGCAAATGCACAGAAGACAAAGGAAACAGCTGAAAAAGAGATGATCGTAAAAGAAACGCTAGTAAAAGAATCAGCAGTGGAAGAAAAGACGAGTCCAATTAAGGAGAAGAGGACAAGTTCTTCAAATCTTAGAAGCCAGACAACGGATCGTAATAAGAATGCATCCTTGATGAAAGCTTTTGGACAGACAACACCACAAACTTATCCTAACCCAAGAGCAGAAAACGAGAGAATTAATTCAAGTAAAGTAAGTCATAGAGAGAATAGTGGATTACGTAGTGATAATGTAAGAGTAGAAAATTCTAAAAACGACCATACTAGAAGTGATAATCGAGAAGAAAATAATCGTGCAGAAGCTACTCGATCTGAAGTTATTCGCCAAGAGAATACCCGAAATGAAAGTACTAGAAGTGATATTGCATCAATTCCAAGTGAATATGAGCAGTATGACAGTGGGGAGACCAAAAAGGGAATTCTTGAAGTACTAAGCGAAGGCTATGGTTTTATCCGCTGTGATAATTTCCTTCCGGGTGAGAATGATGTTTATGTATCGCCTGCTCAGATTCGACGCTTTAATCTAAAAACAGGAGATATTCTTGTTGGTAATACACGTGTAAAAAGCCAAAATGAAAAATTTAGTGCGTTGTTGTATGTCAAGACAATCAATGGACTTCATCCGGCAGAAGCAACCAAACGTAAGAGATTCGAAGAGCTAACTCCAATCTATCCAAATCAGAGAATTCATCTGGAAACACCAGGCTGTGGCCCGGCGATGAGAATGGTGGATTTAATCTCACCAATCGGTAAGGGGCAGCGAGGTATGATCGTATCCCAGCCGAAAGCAGGTAAGACTACACTACTAAAGCAAGTTGCAAAAGCAATTACAACAAATCATCCAGAGATGCATTTAATTATCTTATTGATTGATGAACGTCCAGAGGAAGTAACGGATATGAAAGAGTCCATTCAGGGTGAGAATGTTGAGGTTATTTATTCTACCTTTGATGAACTTCCAGACAATCATAAACGAGTTTCTGAGATGGTAATTGAACGAGCAAAGCGCTTAGTAGAACATAAACAGGATGTTGTTATCTTATTAGACAGTATCACACGATTAGCCAGAGCTTATAATCTTACTTGTCAGTCCTCTGGGCGTACGCTATCTGGCGGTCTTGATCCGGCAGCACTTCATATGCCAAAGAAGTTTTTTGGAGCGGCTAGAAATATGCGTGAAGGCGGAAGTTTAACGATTTTAGCAACGGCATTAGTGGAAACAGGAAGCCGAATGGATGATGTTGTATTTGAAGAGTTTAAGGGAACTGGTAATATGGAATTAGTTCTGGATCGAAGTTTATCGGAAAAGAGAATCTTCCCGGCAATTGATCTTCCAAAGTCAAGTACAAGGCGTGATGATCTTCTGTTAACTCAGTCAGAGGCAGAAGCTAATTATCTAATGAGAAAAGCCTTAAATGGTCTGAAATCAGACGAGGCAGTGGAACGAATTGTACAAATGTTTGTAGGAACAAAATCAAATAAAGAGTTTGTCGAAATGATTAAAAAGACGAAATTATAGTTTTAAGTATTGCATTTACAGAATGTGTATGTTATAATAAGAAAGCTGTTTATTTGAATGAACAAGTTTTCTCCTCTATGAAGGAGAAACTATCATAGGAATCTGACATAGAGAGGTGAAAATAATGCAAGAAGCAATTCAACCAAAATACTATCAGGCAAAGGTTACTTGTAACTGTGGTAACGAGTTCGTAACTGGTTCTACAAAACCAGAAATTCACGTGGAAGTTTGTTCTAAGTGCCATTCTTTCTACACTGGTCAGCAGAAAGCTGCTGCAGCTCGTGGTGCTATTGATAAGTTCAATCGTAGATATGGTCTTAACAACAACTAGTAGTTGGATAATAAAGTTTTAAAATCAGGTTGAGGTTTGTAAATCTCAACCTATTTTTAAATTGTGCGAAATAATAAGAACAGAAGAATGAACAAGAAATCTGTTTATTCTTCTGTATGACTATCGTGACTAATTTAAAATGATAACATAAATTACTGTGAGTACTTTAGACTCATAATATATATATAAATCATAATGATAGAAAAGAGGGATGCAAGATGAAGTCATCTGGAATTGGTGGTCAGGCTGTACTTGAAGGCGTTATGATGAAAAACAAAGAAAAGTATGCAATTGCTGTTCGTAAACCAGACAACGAGATTGCGGTAGAGATTAGTGAGTACAAAGGGATCAGTGATCGAATATCCTTCTTTAAACTACCTATCTTTCGTGGTATGGCGGCTTTTGCTGATTCTATGTATATCGGAACAAAAGCATTAACTTTCTCTTCAAGCTTTTTTGAAGAAGAGGAAGAAAGAGAAAAAGAGAAGAAAAAAGGGAAAAAATCAAGTGACGGATTTTTCACTTTTCTTACTTTCTTTCTCTCGATTGCAGTTGCAGTAGGTATCTTTATTCTTTTACCTTTATTTTTATCTAATCTGATATCAGATAAAATCGATTCTGTAATTATACTTGGAATAATTGAAGGGGTTATCCGAGTTGCTCTTTTTGTCGGATATATTGTTGCCATTTCCCAGATGAAGGATATCAAGCGTTTCTTTCAATATCATGGTGCAGAACATAAGGCAATCAACTGTATCGAACATGGACATGAGTTGACGGTAAGCAATGTTAGACGTCAATCCAAAGAACATAAACGTTGTGGTACAAGTTTTATGTTGTTTGTTATGTTAGTTAGTATCGTTCTGTTTATGTTTATCCAGACAGATACGGTTGCACTTCGTTATATATTACGTATCTTACTAATTCCAATTATCTCTGGAATCTCATATGAGATCATCCGTTTAGCAGGAAACTCAGATAATGTTGTCATTAATATCATCAGTAAACCTGGATTATGGATGCAGGGATTAACGACAAAAGAACCAGATGATAAGATGATCGAGGTCGCAATTGCATCTGTGGAAGCTGTGTTTGACTGGAGAGAATATCTTGAGAAAAATGGCAAAAAAGCTGGTAAGAAAAAGAAAGCAAGTGCTTCAAAAAATTCAGTTCAGTCTGATAAAGGTAAGTCTTCTCAGAAAGAAAAATCTCATGATGTTGCAGCAGCGAAACCATTTGTATCAGAGCAAAAGAAGACACAGGCTAACAATAAAAAGCAGATTAAATCTCATACGCACGTTACTTCTGCACAGGAAGAGACAGCAGTGACGGTAGAGGATGATTTGGCTGTTTTAGATAAAAACTTATTTGAAAAACAGGCTGTGGAAGAAAAGAGTTCTCAGGTAGTGGAAAAAATAAAGAAACACGAGCCAGAGCAAATCATTAGTTCTACACAAATCGATGCATCGTTAGAACCGGATGATTCTGAAGAAGAGGATGCAATTTTAAAAGCGCTTGATCGTTATCTTTTCTTCGAAAAGGACGATAAGTAGCAGGAGTAATTATGGCAACATTCCAAGAAAAATTAAAATGGGCGACTCATAAACTTGAACGGGTGGGAATTGAGAATCCCAATATTGATGCATGGTACTTGCTTGCATCAGTAAGTACCATGACACGTTCTGACTATTTTTTGCACTCTATGGATGAGATGCCAGAAAGCCAGAGTGTAGTATTTCAGAAGTTTATCGAACGTAGAGTAAAACATGAGCCAATGCAGTATATTATAGGTGAACAGGAATTTATGGGGCTTAATTTCCTTGTAAATGAGAATGTTCTGATTCCAAGACAGGATACTGAAATTTTAGTGGAACTGGTTATGAAGGAATGTAACGATAAAACTGTACTGGATGTTTGCACAGGTTCAGGATGCATTGCAATCAGTCTTGCAAAACTCACTGATGCGAAAAGTGTTACCGCTTTGGATATTTCAAGCAAAGCATTAGAATTAGCAGCTCAAAATGCAAAGAAAAACGAAGTTGAGGTTAGTTTTATCCAAAGCAACATGTTTGAGTCTGTTAACCAGAAGTATGATGTGATAGTATCAAATCCTCCATATATACCAACAGATGTCATTAAGACACTAATGCCAGAGGTTAAGGATTTTGAACCAATGCTTGCGTTGGATGGAACCGAAGATGGACTAAAGTTCTATCGTATCTTAGCACAGCAGTCGAAAGATTATTTAACCAAGTCGGGCATGGTATATTTTGAGATTGGATGTGAACAGGCGGATGATGTTTGTGAACTTCTCAAAGAAAATGGTTATGATAGTATAAAAGTTACGAAAGATTATGCCAATCTAAATCGTGTCGTAAGCGCGAGATTAAAAGATGACAGGTAAGTGAATACTTACTCAAGAATATCATGTATAAAGGTAATTACGGAGGAAAGACATGTTTGATAAATTAGAGGATTTGCTAATTCGTTTTCAAGAAATTCAAGATGAGTTACATGAGCCAACAGTTACGAATGACCAAGCAAGATTTCGTAAGTTGATGAAAGAGCAAAACGATTTAGGTGAAATTGTAGATAAATATCTAGAATATAAAAATACAAAGAAGAATATTGAAGAAAGCCTTGAGATGCTTGAGGAAGAAAGTGATGAAGAACTTCGTGAGATGGCAAAAGAAGAGCTTACTACAAGCAAGCAGCAGCTTGAAGTCATCGAAGGAGAATTAAAGATCTTATTACTTCCTAAAGATCCTAACGATGATAAGAATGTTATCGTTGAAATTCGTGCAGGTGCCGGTGGGGATGAAGCAGCATTATTTGCAGCTGAATTATTCCGTATGTACTCTAAGTACGCAGAAACTCAGCGTTGGAAAATCGATATGATGAACATCAACGAGAATGGAATTGGCGGATGTAAGGAAGTTATCTTTATGATCAATGGAAAGGGTGCATATTCCAAGTTGAAATATGAATCTGGTGTTCACCGTGTACAGAGAATCCCAGTAACAGAATCTGGCGGAAGAATTCATACTTCTACGGTAACAGTAGCAATCATGCCAGAAGCAGAAGAAGTTGACGTAGAATTAAATATGAACGATTGTCGTTTTGATGTATTCCGTTCTTCCGGTAATGGTGGACAGTGCGTAAATACAACTGACTCCGCAGTACGATTGACTCATATTCCAACAGGTATCGTTATTTCCTGTCAGGATGAAAAATCTCAGTTAAAGAACCGTGATAAAGCATTAAAGGTTTTACGTGCACGTTTATATGAATTAGAATTAGAAAAGGCTCATGATGCAGAAGCAGCGGCTCGTAAGAGCCAAGTTGGTACAGGTGACCGTTCTGAAAAGATCCGTACTTATAACTTCCCACAGGGACGTTGCACAGATCACAGAATTAAGTTAACTTCCCATCGCTTAGATGATATCATGAATGGCGATATTCAGGAAATCATTGATAGCTTAATCGCTGCAGATCAGGCCGCGAAATTAGCAAATATGGCTGAAGAAAACCAATAATCAGAAGACTTAAATGGTAGCTTATCATTTAAGTCTTTTATTACGTCAAGTCATATGATATAATAATAGACTAAGAAAATTGTGTAATACTAGTAATATTAGAATACGTAGGAGAGGAAGACTGACATGTCTCATGTGAAAAAGAGTTTTTCTACAACTAGAGTGATCGCATTTGGTTTTCTTGGTGGAATCTTGCTTGGTACTTTACTTTTATCGCTTCCAATCGCTACAAAAAGCGGTGAAGTTACACCATTTACGGACGCACTCTTTACTGCAACAACTTCAATCTGTGTTACAGGGTTAACTACAGTGACGACTGTTACGCATTGGAGTTTGTTTGGACAAATTGTCATTCTGTTACTAATACAGTTTGGTGGTTTAGGTATCGTCACATTTACAACGACGATTTATCTGCTTTTAGGTAAACGTGTTAAGTTATCGGATCGTCTTTTGATTCAGAATGCTTATAACCTGGATACCTTATCCGGTTTGGTAAAGTTAACGAAAAAAATTATTAAATGTACACTTATCGTAGAGGGGGTAGGAGCACTTGTCTATATGATACAGTTTATCCCTGAATTTAATTTCTTTCGTGGAATATGGTATTCTATTTTTCACTCGGTTTCCGCTTTTTGTAATGCGGGGATTGATTTAATCGGTGACAGCAGTTTTGTTCCTTATCGTGAAAATGTACTAATTAATATAAATACGATGATTTTAATCATTCTTGGAGGCATTGGTTTTCCAGTCTGGTGGGATGTCATCGGTGTTGGAAAAATGATTGCACGAAAAGAAGAAAAACGTAGAAGATTTTTTAGAAAACTATCATTACATTCAAAAATTGCGATTTCTTTTACTTTGATCCTAATTGTGTTAGGTACGGTACTTACTTTGTTATTGGAATATCATAATCCAAATACGATTGGAAACGTATCGTTTGGCAATAAGTTGATGGCATCCACATTCCAGTCGGTAACAACGAGAACCGCAGGATTTGCAACAATACCACAGCAGAACTTCCAAACGTCCTCTAGTGTTATGTATTTAGTCTGGATGTTTATAGGAGGATCTCCTTCTGGTACAGCAGGTGGTGTTAAGACAGTTACCATGGCATTGATTTTAGTATCTACGATCTGTATTGTTAAAGGACAAAAGGATATTGAAATCTTCCGCCGTAAGGTAAGTGAACAATACTTGAAAAAGGGACTAGCAGTTGTAGTTGTAAGTTTTTCGGCACTACTCGTTATGACATGTGCTCTAGCAGCAGTACAGGAAAGTGCTTTTATTGATACGTTGTATGAGACAACATCTGCAATCGCTACCGTCGGATTATCAAGAGGCTTTACAGGTTCATTGACGACAATAGGGAAATTATTGATTATTGTTACGATGTATTTAGGCCGAATTGGACCGATTACGATGGCACTTGCATTTAACATTAAACGAAAGGTTGGCGATAAATCATTACCTGAAGGTAAGATTTTAGTTGGCTAAGTAAATGGGAGGAACTATGGCAAAGAAAGAATTTGTTGTATTTGGATTAGGGCGATTTGGAAAGAGTGTTGCAACTACACTATCTGAAGGTGGTTGTGAAGTCATGGTAGTCGATAATGATGAAGATAAGATTCACGAGATTGCAGATTATGTAACTTATGCAGTCCGTGCAGATGTTACTGATGCAGAATCACTTGCAACACTTGGTATTGCTAACTTTGATGGCGCAATAGTTGCGATTGGTAAAAATCTAGAAGCAAGTGTTATGGTTACAATTCTTGTCAAAGAAATGGGAGTTCCTTATGTTTTGGCAAAAGCCCAAAATGAACTACATGCGAAAGTTCTAAAAAAAGTTGGTGCGGATATGGTTGTTTATCCAGAGAAGGAAACAGGAATCCGTATTGCCAATAACCTAATGATGGGTAATTTCTTTGATGCGATTGAGTTGTCCTCTACGTTCAGTATGATGGAACTTGATGTGTTAAATGAGTGGATTGGCCATAGTTTAAGAGAGTTAAATTTGCGTGCTAAGAATAAGATCAACGTCATCGGAATCAAACGCAACGAGCAGTTAAATATCAATCCTGATGCCGATCTACCATTAGAACGTAACGACGTACTTGTCATCATAGGTAAAAATGAAGTTTTAAATAAACTTGCGAATAAGTAGAGTATATAAAGGAAGTTAAATTATGATAAGCAGTGCAAGCAATAATCAAATAAAAAATATAATTAAACTTCAAAAACAAGCAAAGGTCCGTAATGAACAGGGCCTTTTTGTGGTTGAAGGAAGAAAAATGTTTGAAGAAGCAAGAGATCAGGCTCATGTTTTTGTAGAAAAGGCATATTGTTCTTCTAGCTATTATGAAGAGTATGCCAAGAATGATAGCTATTTTAAAGGGATTGCCTTTGAACTTGTTTCTGATTCCGTAATGAAGGAAATATCAGAAACAATCACACCTCAGGGAATCCTTGCGTTAGTGAAGAAGCCAGAGTACAAGATAGAAGATATGTTACGTTCGGACCGTGTACGTTTATTACTCTTAGAAGACCTAAGGGACCCAGGAAATTTAGGAACTATGATCCGAACATCGGAAGGAGTAGGGATTACTGGTGTGATAATGAGTAAAAACTCAGTAGATATCTTTAATCCTAAGGTAATCCGTTCTACGATGGGGTCAATTTACCGAGTTCCTTTTCTTTATGCAGAGGATTTCGCAAAAACACTAACTGAGATAAAGAATCAAGATGTACCAATCTATGCTGCACACTTAGCTGGGGCAGTACAGTATGATACCATTGACTATGGAAAACGTTCTGCAATATTGATCGGAAATGAGGCCAATGGATTAACAGATGAGATTTCAAATCTTGCAACGAAATGCATTAAGATACCAATGGAAGGCCAGGTAGAATCCTTAAATGCAGCGATTGCTGCAGCCGTTTTGTTATATGAAGTAAAGAAATATGATACAAAGTAAGGAAATCAAGATCTGAGATATAAGACTGGGTAGCAAAAAAATATCGAATTAATGGAACTATATTCCTCTTATGGTCGTCTAATGGTTATAGGCGATTCATAGGAGGTTTTTTATATGCAAAAAAAGAACAGAGCAGGTATACTAGTTATTATTATGATCGTAATGTCTTTATTATCGGGATGCTTAGGAAAACGGGAGCCTGGAAGTGATCAAGACAGTCACAAGAACAACCCAAGTGATCAGCCAGTAATAGCAGGAACGATCTTGCGAATAACAGAAAATTCAATTTTAGTTTTAGAAAAGAAAGAAGAAAATGATTTTTGTGGTTTACTCGATGTCAGTATAAATGATGTACCAGTTACGGATATTCAGAATAAAGCATTGAGCACATCAGATTTGGTAACAGGATTGTTAGTTAACGTTTATTATGATGGTCAGATACTTGAAACATATCCAGGACGGATTACAGGAACTTCTCAAATTGAGGTTGTGGAACAGACAGGGGATCTGATGGGGATGTACTTACGTATCATAAAAGAACTATATGAAGAGGACCCTGGTTTAAATAGTGGCATCAATACAATTGTACTGGATCTTACAAACATTAATAATTTAACAGAAGATCAGAAAGAAATATTGAGATACCTAGTGGATTGTGAATATGAACAAGAGGTTCGTTTTGGAACGATTGAGCAGCTTCAAGTAGAAGGAGTAATCAAGGATCTATATTATGAAGATGGAATCGTCTTTATTTTGAGTGATCAGGCATTAAAGGATAATAAATTTGAGTTCAAAGTACAGAAGTGGAGAAGTGGTCTAGGGTCAATTGGTTATAATAATTGTAAAGCAACGATAAAAGATGATATATGGGAATATAAATTATCAGGTGCATGGATTTCATAAGTAAGTGACTAGAAATTTGTGTCTTCTTTAGAAGAAAAATGTAAAATTAGGGACCTAAAATATATGGATTCTGTATTGTTATGGATAAAGCAGGCTATTTATGTAATAGTCTGCTTTATTATTGCAGTAAAAGGTCGTTTGATGTAGGTAAGTTTATCTTTTCAATCACTATTTTTTATAATATAATAATTGTAAATTTATGGGAAGGCAGGCGCGGCAATGGTACAGGAGTTTTTTGACAAGCATATTTTTTTATACATAATGGGTGGTTTATGTGGATTGGGTATTCTTTTAAAGTGCTTTTTACTTATTGTCTATAATAAATTGATCTCTTCGTCGGAGAATATGGCTCATACGAAACGTAACTGGCTCAAGAATATGAAGTTGAGATTCGAGAGTTCCTATCAGTTACAACTAGGTGTGAATGATGTGGATACATATGTGGACAAGTATGTTAGTAAGATAAAATGTGGTGGATTACTATTATCCACATGGGAGAATATAAGTGGACAAACTATAGGTCTATGCTTGCTAACTGGGTCATTTGCAGGCATCCTAGGGTTCATTTATGAATGTGGAAAAGGACCAGTTTTATTCACATTTTTTACAGGTGCTTGGACTGCAATAATTGTTAATATTGTGGATAACATTGTGAATATTTCTGCTCACAAGCAAATGTTACGTTTTAATCTGATTGATTATTTTGAAAATAACTTAAAGGTTCGTATGGAACAGGAAGTATTTCATCCAGAAGCTCGTAGAAAGTATCAAAGAGAATATTTTGATGAGGATAAGGTTGAAAGTCATGCAACCGAAAGTAGCAGTCTTGCGAAACGTGGTTTAAATGATTCCAAAGCTGTAGCGGCCACGGTTGAATTGCAAGACGAAACATTACAAGAGAATGATGCAAAGAAATCTGCTGGTCAGACTGTTGGTACTAAATTATCTAGAAAAGATAAGAAAAAACAACAGAAACAAGAAAAGAGAGAGGCAAAAAGAGAAAGACAACAGATCAAATATGATGCTAAGGCTGCAAAAAAGAAAGCGAAAGAAGATGCTGTAGCAGCTAAAAAACAGGCTAAGATCGATGCGGATGAAGCTAAAAAGAAAGCAAAGGCAGATGCGATAGAGGCAAAGAAGCAATCCAAAATGCAGTCAAAACAGAATGTAATCGATGAAAGAAATATGAAAAAGGCAAAGAGGGAAGAAGCAAGAGAAGCTAAGGAACGAGCAGAGATTAAGGCTCTTCAGTTAAAGAAGCAGGCAAAATTGGAAGAAAAGGAACAAAGAGAAAAGATTGAACAAGACAGGAAACAAAAAGCACTTCAGAATAATAAAGCTTATAAAGAGAAGATGAGACTTAAAGAAGAAAAAGAACGGGAAGCGGCTAAGAGAGAAGAAAGAAATAGGCAAAAAGAAATACAAGAGAGTAAGAATACGGAATTAGATCGGCTAGAGGCAGAGTCACTGCATGAAATAGATGAGTCATTAACAAAACAACAATTAAGAGGAGCGATTAAGGAGATCAATAGAGATCGAATTAAGGTTGTAGAAGAAACTCCTATTAAGAATGAGACAATGGAATACGAAAATGATCAGGATAATGAGGTATCTGAGATGATAGCAACTAGCAAGGAAGAAGACCTCCTGATTGAAGAAGTATTAAAAGATTTTCTTAGTTAATTCGTAGGAATAGGGCTGTGAAACCATAGCAAAAGAGAGGAGTGTTCGTTGCACTTTTGCTGTTTTGTCACAGTCCTTTTTTTGCGAAAATTAACGAAAACATTGAAAGTCACATTTTTTTTTGTTAGAATGAAAATGTTTACTGGGATATACATTGAATTCATTTATATGAATTCTGATAGTTAGCCTAGTTGACATTCGTTTTGAGTTCAGTTACATATTATTGTTAAATAGGTTTGAACTAAGTGTTATTTAATATTAGTATTGTTAACAATGACGTAGAGTCATTATTATATTGTGCTAAAAGGAGTGGAGTGAAATGTCTAAAGTAAAATTTGATTATTCAACAGCGAAAAAGTTTATAACTCCTGAAGAAATCGTTTATATGGAGAAAACTGCTGAGAGAGCAAAACAGGAATTATTAAGTAAAACAGGAGCAGGTAATGATTTTTTAGGTTGGATTGACCTACCAGTGAATTATGATAAAGAGGAATTCGCTAGAATTCAAGCTGCTGCTAAAAAGATTCAGCAGGATTCGGAAGTATTATTAGTAATCGGTATTGGTGGTTCTTATCTTGGCGCAAGAGCAGCAATTGAATTTTTACGTCATAGTTTTTATAACTCAGTTTCCAAAGAAGTAAGAAAAACACCTGAGATTTATTATGTTGGTAATAATATCAGCAGTACTTACTTAACACATTTAATCGACGTAATTGGAGATCGTGATTTTTCCGTAAATATTATTAGTAAATCTGGAACTACAACAGAACCAGCGATTGCATTCCGCATTTTTAGAAAGATGTTAACTGAGAAATATGGTAAAGAAGAAGCTGCAAAGAGAATCTATGCTACAACAGATAAAGAAAAGGGAGCTCTAAAGAAACTTAGTAATGAGGAAGGTTTCGAAAGTTTTGTTGTACCAGATGATGTTGGTGGAAGATATTCTGTATTGACTGCAGTAGGATTGTTACCAATCGCTGTTAGTGGTGCAGATATTGAACAGTTAATGGCTGGTGCAGCAAGCATGAGAGAAAACTGTCTGAATAAGCCATTTATGGAGAATGACTCTATTCTTTATGCAGCTGTACGTAATATCTTATTACGTAAGAATAAGAGTATTGAAATTCTTGCAAACTACGAACCATCTTTCCATTATGTAGCTGAATGGTGGAAACAGTTATTTGGTGAGAGTGAAGGAAAGGATCAGAAGGGTATCTTCCCTGCCAGCGTTGATTTAACAACTGACCTTCATTCTATGGGACAGTTTATCCAAGATGGACAGAGAACAATGTTTGAAACTGTTTTAAACCTTGAACAATCAACTTGTACTGTGACATTAGAAGAAGAGGAAGTTGATCTTGATGGATTAAACTATCTCGCTGGAAAGACAGTTGACTTCATTAATAAGAGTGCAATGCATGGAACAGTCCTTGCTCATACAGATGGTAACGTACCAAATCTTATGGTAAATGTTGCGGATCAGACAGAGTTTAGTTTGGGTGAGTTATTCTACTTCTTTGAATTTGCTTGTGGTGTCAGTGGTTATATCTTAGGGGTTAACCCATTTAATCAGCCAGGTGTTGAAAGTTATAAGAAGAATATGTTTGCATTGCTTGGAAAACCAGGTTATGAAGAATTAGCAGAACAATTAAAAGAAAGACTATAGATTATGGTATTATAAAAAAGAAGCTGTGAAAAAACAGCTGTGAAAAAACAGCTAACGAGATGAGCGCGAGAGGCGTGAATCATATTAAAAATTGGCTAAGTCCGTCCGAAGGGAAAGGCAGCCAATTTTTTATATGATTCCACGCCTCTCGCGCTCATCTCGTCACTCTTATTGCTGTTTTTCACAGCCTCTTTTTTAATCTAACTCTAATGGTAAATAATTGACTTTTTACAAGTAAAAGGATATAATTCATTGGTGACTGACCAGACGGTCGGTTAAGATCAAAGCTTAATTTGGAGGATATCATGACAAAATTCAGTGTGAAGAAACCTATGACTGTAGCTGTAGCAGTTATCCTAGTGTTGATTCTAGGTTTTGTATCGTTTACTAAGATGCAAACGGATTTGTTACCAAGTATCGACTTGCCTTATGCAATTGTAATGACAAGTTATGTAGGTGCAAGTCCGGAGGAAGTGGAACAGATTGTTTCGAAACCAGTAGAGCAATCGTTGGCAACCATTAATAATATAAAGAAAATCAGTTCAGTATCAAGCGAGAACGTATCAGTGGTAATATTAGAGTTTAATGATGACGTAAACATGGACTCGATTACAATTGATATCAGAGAAAAATTAGATCTTATCCAGGCAACATGGAAGAACGACATGATCGGAACACCAATGATTATGAAGTTAAACCCTGATATGCTTCCAATTATGGTTGCTGCAATTGATGTTAAGGATAAGGATACTACTCAAATATCCAATTATTTAAATCAGACTTTATTATCTAAAATTGAATCGATAGAGGGTGTTGCAACTGTCGACATACAGGGCATGATTGAGGAGAAAGTTCATGTTATTCTAAATCAAGAAAAGATTGATTCTGTGAAAGAAAATATGATGTCTGCTATGATGAAATTACAAAGCGAAATGTTAATGCAAAGTCAAGCGATGCAAGAGCAAGTAATTTCAAATCAAGAAGTTCCAGGCCAGGCTATGGCAATGCCAGAGGGTACCGATCAGATGTCGGATTCTATGAGTGGAATGTCAGAGAATGCAGGTTCCCTTGATATCGAATCTACGTTGACAACGGATATGATTTCAAACATATTAACTGCTCAGAATTTTGAGATGCCAGTTGGATACATTACCGAGGATGGAAGAGATTATCTTGTACGAGTAGGAGATAAGCTTGAGGATATCGAGGAAATTAGTAATTTAAGTTTATTTGATTTTGGAATACCAGGTTTAGATGTTGTAAGATTGAGTGATGTTGCAGATGTATTTAAAACAGATAATTCATCAGAAGTTTATGCAAAGGTAAATGGTAATGATGCAGTTATTGTCTCCTTAAATAAACAGACATCTTATTCAACTGCAGAAGTATCAAAGGCAATCAAAGATCGTTTTAACAGTTTAATGGAGGAGAATAAAGACCTTCATGTAACATATCTGATGGATCAAGGAATGTACATCAATATCGTAGTGGATTCTGTTCTAAATAATCTAGTTTATGGTGCAATTTTGGCAGTTATCATCCTGTTATTATTCTTAAAGGATATACGTCCAACCTTCATTATTGCATGTTCTATTCCAATCAGTGTTATTTTTGCCGTTGTTTTAATGTATTTTTCAGGTGTAACCTTAAATATCATTTCTCTCTCGGGCTTAGCGGTTGGAGTTGGTATGTTAGTGGATAACTCAATTGTTGTAATTGAAAATATATATCGATTACGGTACAAGGGAGTATCCAGAATTAAAGCTGCCGTTACGGGAGCAACTCAGGTTGCAGGTGCAATCATCTCATCTACATTAACTACAGTTTGTGTATTCTTACCGATTGTATTTGTAGAAGGAATGACACGTCAGTTATTTACGGATATGGCGTTGACCATCGGATATTCTTTATTAGCAAGTTTAGTTGTTGCAGTTACCTTAGTTCCAGCAATGTCAGCGAATATGCTTAAAAAAGAAAAAGAGAAAAAACATCCAGTAATGGATCGTCTAGGTAATTGTTATGAGAAAGCAATACGTTTTTGTATCAAGCATAAGGCTATTGTGATCATTCTAGCAATTGCTTTATTGATTGGAAGTACGTATGCTGCAATCAGTCAAGGCACAGAGTATATGCCAACAATGGATAGTACACAGGTAACGGTAACTATGGAGATGCCCGAAGGTACGTTACAGGCAGATGCAGTCAAGATGGCGGATGAAGTAATGAAACGAATTCAGGCCATTGACGATGTAGATACCGTAGGTGGTATGATGTCAAACAATGCCTTAAGTTCAATGATGGGTGGCGCTTCTTCAAGTAATACGAATGTATCCGTTTATGCGATACTAAAAGAAGATAAGAAGCATTCGAGTGAAGAAATTGCTAATATGATCAATGATGTATGTGCAGATTTAGAATGTGAAGTAAAAGCCAATGGATCTAGTATGGATATGAGTGCTTTAGGCGGATCAGGAATTTCCTTAAATGTGCGCGGTGAAGATATGGAACAGTTACAGGCCATAGCAAAGGATATTGCAGAAATCATTCGCAATGTAGAGGGAACCAAGGATGTATCGGATGGAATGATAAATCCAGATTCTCAGATTAAAATCACTGTGGATAAGGATAAAGCAATTCAGCATGGTTTAACCGTAGCACAGGTATACCAGGCAATTTCGGGAATTATTAATAATACAACAACTGCAACAACATTGCGATATGAACAGGTAGATTATCCAATCGTTGTAATCGATAAATCGGCAGCAGTCGATCTTACTCGTGAAGAAATCAAGAATTATCAAATTCCAGTTACGAGTCAAGATGGCAGTAGTTCGATGGTAGCATTAAGTGATATCGCTTCTATTGAAGAAGGAGAGTCCCCATCCTCAATTCGTCGTTCGGAACAACAGAGATATATTACGGTTACTGCAGCAATCGAAGAAGGATATAATATCGGCCTTGTAAGTAAGGATGTAGAAGAAGCAATTAAAGATTATGAGTTGCCAAATGGTTACGAAATCAAATCTTCTGGTGAAGATAAGACAATCAATGAAGCAATTACAGAATTAGTGAAGATGTTGCTGTTAGCAATTGCATTTATCTATCTGATCATGGTAGCTCAGTTCCAGTCATTGCTATCACCATTCATCGTTATGTTTACTATACCGTTGGCATTTACGGGTGGATTCTTTGGATTATTTATTACTGGAAATGCAGTCAGTGTAATTTCTATGATCGGTTTTGTTATGTTGTCTGGTATTATTGTAAACAATGGTATTGTGTTAATTGATTATATCAATCAGTTACGCCTTGATGGTGTATCCAAGAAAGAGGCATTAGTAGAAGCTGGTAAGACACGTATGAGACCAATTCTTATGACAGCATTAACTACAGTCTTAGGTTTATCGACAATGGCATTAGGTGTAGGAATGGGTTCAGACATGGTACAGCCAATTGCAATTGTTACGATTGGAGGACTGATTTATGCAACAATCACTACACTGTTTGTTATTCCAGTTCTATATGATATTTTTAATCGTAAAGAATTAAAGAAAATTTCAGAGGAAGAATTAAAAATCTACGAAGAACTTTAAAAGTAGGAAAAGGAGAGTCAAGGATGAATGAATTTAGACTTGAGGATTCAAAACTACAGTTTAATAAAGAATTTTTATATCTGACGGAAGAGCAGCTACCTAAAAAGGTAGCTGCGATCACAGAAAGTGTAACAGAACTTTATAATAATGGTACCACATTTTCGAAAATGACTATTTCTGAAATTGCAAAACGAGCGAATATTGGTAAGGGTACGGTGTATGAATACTTTACTTCAAAAGAAGAGATTATAATTACAGTTATGCTATTAGAACTGAAAAAGGAACTTACTAAAATCTGTAATGCAATTATTGCAAAAGAGTCATTTCAGGAAAAGTACGATACGACTCTTTACTGGATCAAAGATAGAGTACAGACAAATATTCTTCTGCGCCAGATGATGTTGGCTCGTTATTCTGAAAACTCGGATGAAGCGATTTGTGAATTAGTGAAGCGAATGATGTCATTTACCGAAGTAAGCCAGACATTAGAAAGTATCATTAAGGCAGGAATAGAAGAGGATCTATTTCAGAAGCCACAGAGTGTATTGCAGGAAAAGTCAGCATTTGCAACTTTAATCTTTGGGGTTTCCGCACTTTTAAAACCAGAAGAGTATGGAGATGCAAAGGAAGAGGATACAGTAAGTTATTGTAGATCTTTGTTTATTCAGATTCTAAAAGGATTCCGAGCATAATAGGAATGAGGTAGTATGCAGTGGATATTTGTTTGGATCATATTGACAGAGTTGTAGAAAGACAGATTGCCGAGCAGTGCGCTCCAGTGATTTTAGGGATAAAAACTGCCAATCTGTTAGTGTTAGATGAAGGACAAAGTTTCTACGCATCCAAAATATTTAAGGATACAGAATTATCATTGTATCTGTTATGTTCTCATAAGTTCAAAACCTATTCTCTGCTATACCAGCCTTACAAGCTTAAGCAGTATATTCAAGAAAAAGATAATTCCTGTTATTTATCTCAGCTAGGATATTCAAGCGCGGAGAGCGAGTTAGTGATAAAAACAATTGCATATAAATACAATAAATATATGCAAGGAAAACAAGAATTTCCTCATGAGATTGGTTTATTATTGGGGTATCCATTGGTTGATGTATTTAATTTCGTCTTATATCATGGAACTCATTATTTGTATTCAGGATATTGGAAAGTATATGACAATCTTTCGGAAACACTTTTGGTGTTTGATAAATATCATAGAGCTAGAGAAATCCTGCATGAGTTTTTAATACATGGTGGTAAGCTTAGAACAGTGATGGACGATATAATAAAATATGAATGAAAAAAAGGCTGTGAAAAAAACAGCGAAAGAGAGAATGTGAGAGTCGTGGAATCATATTAGAATTTGGCTAAGTCCGACCGAAAGGGAAAGGCAGCCAAATTTTAGTATGATTCCACGACTCTCTTCTCGATGTCCATTTTGCTATTTTATGTATTGACAATCTTAAGAATGGAGTTATAATGAATAAATAAACATAGTAGCGAATATTAATACATATGGAGGTAGTAAAATGAATTTAAAGGGCCGTTCTTTTTTAACATTAAAGGATTTTACACCAGAAGAGATTGCATACTTACTTGATTTAGCAGCAGATTTAAAGGCAAAGAAGAAAAAGGGAATTACAGGGCAAAGTTTAAAAGGTAAAAACATTGCTTTGATTTTTGAAAAACCATCTACACGTACTAGATGTTCTTTCACCATTGGATGTATCGATGAGGGTGGTCATCCAGAGTATCTTGGAAAGGATGATATTCAATTAGGACACAAAGAGAGTATAGAAGATACCGCACGTGTTTTGGGACGTATGTTTGATGGAATTGAGTTTCGTGGATTTAAACAGGAATCCGTGGAGATCCTTGCAAAATATAGTGGTGTACCAGTATGGAATGGTTTAACCGATCTGTATCACCCAACACAGATTTTAGCGGATTTCTTAACATTAAAAGAGCAGTTTGGTCATTTAAAAGGTTTAAAACTTGTTTATGTTGGTGATGGAAGATTTAACATGGGAAACAGTTTGATGATCGGTGCTTCTAAGATGGGATTAGATTTCACTATTCTGGCGCCAAAGAGTTTATGGCCTTCCAAAGAATTAGTTGATATATGCCAGGAGTATGCAGCTCAGTCTGATGGTAAGATTACATTATCCGATGAGCTTGATGCAGTGAAAGGGGCAGATGCAGTCTATACAGATGTCTGGGTATCCATGGGAGAAGAAGAAAAAGCAGAAGAAAGAATTAAACTGCTACGTCCATATCAGGTCAATGCAGAACTTATGAAAAAGACTGGAAAAGATAATACAATCTTATTACATTGCTTACCAGCAGTCAAAGGTTATGAGGTGACTGAGGAAGTATTTGAAAAGCATGCCGATGTTGTATTTGATGAAGCAGAAAATCGTATGCATACGATCAAAGCAGTTATGGTTGCTACTCTTGGAAACATCTAAGTTCTATCTTAAGTTTTCATGACATAACTCTAATGATTTTTTAATTTGCTATTCTGCGCCTAAGAGGTTATGATTATAACATAGAACATGGTTAGTGCGATGGTTCTAAAAAAGAACCAAAGTTCAGATAGGAGTAATGAAGAAATCTGTTCTTAGGGCACTAAAAATCATAGTATCGGAAGGAGTGGAATTATGAAAAAAAATACGTCGAATTATTTAATTGGCGGTATCTTCGTTTTATTAGGCATTTTCTTAGCGGGAAGAGCTACTGGGTTTATTAATTTTAGTATCTTCTTTGATGGCTGGTGGTCATTATTTGTTATTGTTCCTTGTTTTATTAGTTTATTTGGAAACAATGGCGATAAAACAGGTTCTTTAATTGGCTTATGTATTGGTTTGTTATTACTATTATCTGCACAAGATATTATTCAGTGGAGAATGTTTGGACCTCTTTGCGGTGCAGCAATCTTAATCTTAGTCGGTGCTAGAATGTTGTTTCCAAAAAAACAAATAAAGTATGACGATGTTAACTATAAGACATATGAGAATAACACAAATCAAGGCAGTCAGCAGAATCAGCAAAACAATTATCAACAGAACTATACACAGAATGGTACCTCTAATCCAAGTGGTTATTCTTATACTTATACCAACCAGGATAATAGTAATCCTTTCGAAAAGAACTACAGTAATTCTCAGCAGAATTATCAAAGTGCCAGGCAAAGCGGAGGATCAGTAGCATGTACAGCAGTTTTTAGTGGACGTGAACTTCACTTTGATAACGAAGTTTTTTCGGGAGCAGTGCTATCAGCAGTATTAGGTGGCATTGAGATCGATTTACGTAATGCGATCATCCGTGAGAATGTTGTGATTGAGGCGAAAGCTATAATGGGTGGAATTGATATCTATGTTCCAAACTATGTGCGAGTTGTCGTTAATTGTACTCCTATTCTTGGTGGAGTTGATAATAAGACAGTTACACCGATGGGAGCAAACGAACAGACCATTACAATATATTTGAATGCAACTTGTGTTTTGGGCGGTATCGATGTAAAATAGACATGTAACTAGGTGTTACATGAAACATTGTTGAAAAAGCATAACTGTTGTAAAACATGTTTCTAATATGTTTTACAACAGTTTTTTAATTGGTGAATTTATTGTTATATGAGTAGAAAGAGTAGGTGCCAAATGAGCAAAAAAAATATAGTGTTATGTGGAAGTAATGCATATGAAAAAAAGTATTATCTAGACGAGAATTTCGAAGCATTACCACAGACAATTAAAGATGAATTGCAGATCATGTGTGTATTGTACACAGAAGATATTGGTGGAATTCTTACTTTAGAGTTTGAAGAAGATGGAACACTAATATTTAATGTATCAGCTGATGAAGGAGATTTACTCTTTGATGAGATTGGAAGCGTATTAAAGATTAAACAAGTACAAAACGAAAAACGAGAACTTTTAGAGTCTCTCGAACTGTATTATAAAGTTTTTTATCTTCATGAAGACGTTGCTAAACTGCTTGAGGAAGAGTAAGGAGGAAGCATAATGTTATTGGTAATTGATGTAGGAAATACAAATATTACACTTGGTGTTTTAGAAGAAGATAAGGTTGTTGCCAGTTTTCGAATTACAACAAAGATACTTCGTACTTCGGATGAGTATGGTTTACTAATTCTTGATTTACTGGCTGCTAAGGATATTTCAAAACATCAGATTAAAGATGTTGTAATTGCATCAGTTGTTCCTAACATAATGTATTCGTTTAATAGTGGAATTATTAAGTATCTGGATAAAAAGCCTATGATTATTGGAACTGGAACCAAAACAGGAATACGTATTACGACAGCAAATCCCAAAGAGATTGGGGCAGATCGTATTGTAGATTCCGTTGCTGCTTATGAAATTTATGGTGGTCCTGTTTTAGTAATTGACTTTGGAACAGCGACAACATATGATTTAATTACAAAGGATGGCTGTTTTGCTGCAGGAATTACAAGTCCAGGAATTCAAATCAGTGCGAATGCATTGTGGAATGATACAGCAAAGCTTCCTGAGATTGAAATACGTAAACCAGACTCAATTTTAGCAAAAGATACAGTTAGCAGTATGCAGGCTGGACTTGTATATGGATGTATCGGACAAACTGAGTATATTATCGATAAAGTAAAGGAAGAAGCAAATCTAGAGAACCTAAAGGTTGTTGCGACTGGGGGTTTAGGTAAGATTATTGCAGATGCCACAGATAAAATCGATACGTATGATCCATTGCTAACATTAAAAGGATTACAGATTATTTATAAGAAAAACAAATTTGGAAAGTAATCCGAAGAAACGGATTAGCGATTAAAATTGAGTTTCCATCGATGAATCAATGGAAAGGAATAATATGAGTTTTAAAATAGGTAATGTATCAATAGAGAGTAATTTGGTGTTAGGACCAATGGCGGGTGTAACTGACCTGCCATTTCGTTTGCTATGTAAAGAACAGGGTGCTGGTCTTATTTATACAGAAATGGTAAGTGCAAAAGGTATTTATTATAACAATAAGAACACTGGTATTTTGTTAGAGGTTAGAGAAGAAGAACGCCCAGTTGCATTGCAGTTGTTTGGTGAAGATCCTTATATTATGAGTGAAATGGCAAAAAGGATTGAGGATCGTAACTTTGATATCTTAGATATTAATATGGGCTGTCCGGTTCCTAAGGTGGTAAACAATGGAGAAGGTTCGGCTTTAATGAAAAATCCAAAGCGTATTGGTGAAATTGTTTCAGCGATATCCAAAGCCATTCAGAAGCCTGTAACGGTAAAAATTCGAAAGGGATTTACGGAGGAAACCGTAAATGCGGTTGAGGTCGCAAAAGTAATTGAGCAGAGCGGTGGTGCAGCAGTTGCGGTTCATGGACGTACAAGAGAACAGTACTATTCAGGAAAAGCCGATTGGGATATCATCCGTCAGGTAAAGGAAGCTGTCTCAATCCCTGTCATCGGTAATGGAGATGTAGAGTCTCCGCAGGATGTTCTTAAAATGATTGAAATGACAGGATGTGATGCGGTTATGATCGCGCGAGGTGTTCGAGGGAATCCTTGGTTGTTTCATCAGATCAACACTTATCTTAAAGACGGAACGGTGGAAGATAAACCAACGATGGAAGAAGTAACGGCTATGATCTTACGACATGCCCGTATGGCGATTGATTATAAGGGCGAGTATACGGCGATTCATGAAATGAGAAAGCATGTTGCTTGGTATACACATGGATATCCATGTTCAACTCGTCTTCGTAGTCGTGTAAATGAAGTAGAGACCTATGAACAATTAGTGTCACTGATGAACGAATATAGTGAGATGGTACAAAAATAGTAACAAAAGGAAAACCAAGAAACAACCATACTTTGGCATTATTAACAAAATGTGAATATAATGGAATAAAATAGTTGATTTTTTAGTGTAAATGGGTTAGTATATTCAACAGAAAGACAAATGTTCGTGCCACAAAAACAAATTAGGAATTGTGTGCGCGAATGATGTCATATCATAGAATGTAAGCATATGAGGGAGGCACGTAATGAGTAAATTAAGAGTCGGTATTTTAGGTGCAACAGGAATGGTAGGCCAAAGATTTATTTCACTACTCGAAAATCATCCATGGTTTGAGGTTGTAGCGGTTGCTGCTAGTCCTAGAAGTGCTGGTAAGACCTATGAAGAGGCAATCGGTGATCGTTGGAAGATGGCAACACCTATGCCTGAAGCAGTGAAAAAGATGATTGTACTAAATGTTAATGAAGTAGAAGCAGTAGCTAGTAAGGTTGATTTCGTATTCAGTGCTGTTGATATGACCAAAGATGAAATCAAAGCAATTGAAGAGGCATATGCAAAGACAGAAACACCTGTAGTTTCTAATAACAGTGCACATCGCTGGACACCAGATGTTCCTATGGTTATTCCAGAAATCAATCCTGAACACTTTGAAGTAATTGCAAGTCAGAGAAAGCGTCTTGGAACTGAGAGAGGTTTCATCGCAGTAAAACCAAACTGTTCCATTCAAAGTTATACACCAGCTTTAAATGCGCTAAAAGAGTTTGGACCTAAAGTAGTTGTAGCTACTACATACCAGGCAATCTCAGGCGCAGGTAAGACATTTAAAGACTGGCCAGAGATGATCGATAACGTTATTCCATACATTGGTGGAGAAGAAGAAAAAAGCGAACAGGAGCCTCTTAAGATCTGGGGTAAAGTTGAAGATGGTGTTATTGTAAAAGCAGAGGCACCAGTGATCACAACTCAGTGTCTTCGCGTTGCCGTATCCGATGGTCACACAGCAGCTGTATTTGTAAGTTTTGAAAAGAAACCTACGAAAGAACAGATTTTAAAAGCTTGGGCTGACTATAAGGGACTTCCACAAGAATTAGAACTTCCAAGTGCTCCTAAGCAGTTTATCAAGTATTTTGAAGAAGACAATAGACCACAGGCTAACTTAGATCGTAATTACGAAAATGGTATGGGAGTATGCCTTGGACGTCTTCGTGAAGATAGAGTATTTGATTATAAGTTTGTCGGATTATCTCATAATACATTGCGTGGTGCAGCTGGTGGAGCCGTATTAAATGCAGAGCTTCTTACGAAATTAGGATATATTACAGCAAAATAGTTTATGGAATGTATTCCATTTTAAAAAGAAAAGGGGCTGTTTTTTCGCAGTCCCTTTTTTATTCATTACAATTTATTGTTTTACTTTATCTAATAAGTACTGTATGAATTTCACACAGTTAGTTTCATTCTCGGTATTTGCAATCACACCGATTACCGGTGGATTATCGGAAATATAGTCTTTTTTAAAGTATTCAAACATCGGCAGATCCTGAATATAAATACCATAAGCTGCTTCAGGACCGAGTGCATCCTCAGGTAGTACCTCATCATCTAATCGCGTTTTACATCTAAATATTTGATCTTCAGTAAGAGTACTTAAGAGATCTGTTGGTAAAAGTTCAGTTAGAGGCATTAAAGACTCGGAAAAAGCATATTTGTGAAACTCTGATTCAGGTGCAATAAATACATCGATTTCACCTGCAAAAAGAAGAGTGCTGAGTTTTTGAAGAGAAGCAACATCTTCATTGAGCAGATCATAGCCAGTATCAAAGGTTACGATCTGAGTTTCTGGATCGACTTCTAAGATTTCATTCATATCTGAGGTCATCTGGTCGATTTCTTCTAACTCAATTGGATAGTTAATCATTGCTACGCTCAGTACTTCTTCTTTTTTCGGGCGAAATACTGTAACAAGAATCCATACAACCATACCTATTATGACAAAAGTAGCTATAAGTTTAGCTAGATAGTAATTATTAAAATATTCAACTTTGCCACGAAAATCTAATTCTTTCCACTTCTCTCGTTCTGTTTTGTATTCACGTGGTTTATAGATTTCAGCATTATCATCAAGACGAGTAATCTTGGGTGTTCTAGGAGCCATATGATATTTTCCCTCTTTCTTTATACTTGTATAATAGTTTAACACAGGATTTTAAGAAAAAAAAGAAATAAAGTATAAAATATTAGTTAAATGTGTATTTTAAGGGTATATATGTAAATAAGGGACTGTGAAAAAACAGCGAGGAAATGATCAAGAGAGTCGAGGAATCATATTAGAATTTGGCTGCCTTTCCCTTTCTGCCGGTCTTAGCCAAATTCTAATATGATTCCTCG
>JAQXNU010000166.1 GCA_029098165.1 Clostridiales bacterium | reverse complement strand
AGATGCATCTGGTTTCCACAGCATTGGTTGTAATTTTGTCTATTGTATCCTTGGTTTTGATCATTATAGCAGGAGTTAAGGATAAAAGTTGTCGTTCCTATGGAATTTGCGCTGGTATTGCACTTGGAATGATGATGGTAGGTGCTTTGGGAATGAATATTGTTCCAAAAGAATATTTTGGGATCGTGGATAGATTCAGTGTGTTTGCCGCAACAGGATTTAATGCAGTACTAGGAATTCATTTGTTCTTTCTATAAGTTCTTTCGATTTAAAAGCACTTAGCATCTTCCTGTGAGGATAGAGCTAAGTGCTTTTTTTCCTATAATGAAACAAATGAATAAAGAATAGCCCCAAGTCTGCAATGCATAGATTTGTGGTAATATGGAAAAATATTATTGTTTCACTAAAAAGAGCAGTTAGCAATATTTTTATTTCTATATTGCTTATGTATGATTAAGTAAGTTATAATTGGAATCAAAACTGCAATGCGTATGGATGCATAGAATAAATGAAAAAGTTGAGAAAAATCATCTTTACCATAATAAATTTAAGTGAGGTATTTATATGAATGACATCATGAGTCAGGCAGAAGCGTTAAAAGAAGAATTAATCACGATCAGAAGAACGATCCATAGTCATCCTGAAACAGGACCATGTTTACCGCAAACCACGTCTTTTGTAATTGAGAAGTTAAAAGAATATGGATATGACCCAAAAGAAATATGTGAAAGCGGTATTGTTGCAACAATTGAAGGGAATAAAACAGGAAAAACATTCCTTTTAAGAGCGGACATGGATGCATTGCCAGTAAAAGAAGCAACTGAATGTTCATTTAAATCCAATAATGGTAATATGCATGCATGTGGTCATGATATGCATACTGCAATGCTTTTAGGTGCAGCGAAATTATTAAGACAAAATCAGGATAAAATCAATGGAACCGTAAAACTAGTATTCCAGCCAGATGAAGAGGGATTTACAGGCGCTAAAAAAATGATCAAAGCGGGTGTGTTAAAAAACCCAGATGTAGATGCGGCTATGGCAATGCATGTGCATTCTGGTACTCCTTCTAACATGGTATTATGCGGATTAGGGACAAGCATTGCTGGATGCAATCGATTCCGAATCGTTGTGAAAGGAACTGGAGCTCACGGAGCTATGCCAGAATTAGGAGTAGATCCGATCAATATCGCTGCTCATATCTATTTATCCATTCAAGCAATTACAGCGAGAGAAGTTTCTGCTACCAAACCTTGTGTAGTTACAATTGGTAAATTCTCAGGTGGAGATGCAGCGAACATTATACCAGAAGAAGTAATTATGGAAGGTACAATTCGAAGTTTAGATAAAGAAACAGGAGAATTCGTTTTTAAACGAATGGGTGAGATTGTATCCTCTACGGCTAAGGTGTTTCGAGGAGAAGCAGAATTGATTGAATTATCTTCCGTGCCTCCTTTGACAAACGATAATGATCTGGCAAAAGAGATTACATCCTATGTCAAAGAACTATTAGGCGATAAGTCAGTTATCTTATTTGAAAAGGGCGGAATGGGTTCTGAGGATTTTGCATCTTATTCCTATGAAGTACCTAGTGTATATATGATGTTAGGTGCTGGTACAAAACAAGAAGACCCTTTATATGGAGAAGCAATGCACAATCCCAAAGTAGTATTTAATGAAGATATCTTAGTTACGGGAGCAGCAATGCATGTCCATTCAGCTATTAGTTGGCTTAAGAATCATCAATAATGTAGAAACAAAAAAGGGAGCATGCTCCCTTTTTTGTTGGGTATCTTATAAAAACAAGCTATACTAGAGGAAAAGTAATGGATAGAAAGATGGTAAAGTATGAGAAAAACATTAGCTGATTATAAAGAGATTATTTTAGAACTGCCATTAAAAGAGAAATACACAAAAGAGGAGTTATTAATACCAGAACTCTTAATAGAGAAGCAGAATCAACTGGAGATTTATTATGCACCACACAATGAGTATCGAAATCTGAATGCAAAAGTATTTATTATTGGTATCACCCCAGGTTTCCAACAAATGAGTACGGCAATAGCAGCCGCCAGAAGAGGTTTGGAACAAAATATCCCGATGGAACAGATACAATATATCTGTAAAGAAGCAGGACGTTTTAGCGGGGTGATCCGAAAGAATATCATCACGATGTTAGATGAACTAAAGCTACCTCAGATACTTGGGATACAAGGAACGAAGGACTTATTTGGGGGACAGGATCATTTACTTCATACAATTTCATTGATTCCTTATTCTGTTTTTGTCAATCATCAGAATTACAGTGGACATACACCAAAGATTCTTAAAAATGAGATGCTCTCTCACTATGTATATGAGAATTTTCTAGAAGAATATGATAGTCTAAAAAATCCCGAAAATGTACTATTGATTCCGTTGGGAAGTGCTGTGGAGGAAGTGTTGATTCAACTAGTAAAGGATGGTAGAATTAGTACAGAGCAAATCTTGAGAGGCTTTCCACACCCTTCAGGAGCCAACGTAAATCGAATTTCAACTTTAAAAGCTAATAAAGAGCAAATGATCCGGTTCCTGAATGATTGGGTTAAACGCAACTAAACATAACATAAATTCCTTCATTTTGATTATTTAGGTTGGTTGAAAGTGATGCAACTAAACCTTACAATAATAAGAAAAATCAGAAATGAATCTGTTGGATAAGATTCGAAGGAGGAAGTTATGAGAAAGGTGGTCAAAGTGATTAAAGTAATTGTAATTGTATTATTGATCGTTGTTGTAATTGGGTTAATTGTATTTGGAATCTATTTTTATAAGAATACTCATTGGGTTGAAAAAGATCAAAAGAGGATCAAAGAAGCAGGAGTTGTAGAGAAAAAGGTAACGCTTCCAAATGGAAATGTGATTAATTATGGTGAGACGAATGGTGATGGACCAGCATTACTTTTAATCCATGGGCAAATGGGAGAATGGGAGGATTATGCTTGTGTGTTACCAGAGCTTTCAAAGAAATGGCATGTGTATGCAATTGATGTATATGGACATGGCGAGTCTTCCCATAAAGAAGAGTTGTATTACCTTGATAAGAATGGTGATGATCTGATTTGGTTCATTAACAACGTTATTTGTGAAAAAACAGTTGTAAGCGGTCACTCTAATGGTGCGATTACCGCAGCCTATATCGGTGCTTATGGTGGTGATTTAGTGGCTGGAGTTGTTCTGGAAGATCCACCTATTTTTTCAACACAAGGAGAAGGATGGGAACAAAGTTTTGCATATTTAGATACGTATAAAGTACTACATGAATACAATAAGTCAGACCAAAAGGAATGTTGGGTTGCCTACTATCTCAGAAACTGTCTTTGGGGTAAACTTTATATGTCGAATGCGATGAATGGTATCGCTAATTATGCACAGAAATATCATGAAAAACATCCTGGAGAAGAAGTTAAAATTGGGTTCTTACCAAAATCAATAACTGCTATTTTTCATTATGTCGTCAATTATGATATGAAGTATGGAGAGCATTTTTATGATCTGACCTGGAACAATGGATTCAAACACGAAGATATCCTGTCCGATATTAAGATTCCATGTGTATATTTGCACGCAAAAGAAAGTCAGGCAAAGAATGGTACATATACCTGTGCTGCAACAAAAGAACAGGCAGAACGTGCAGTAAAATATATCGGTGACAATTGTACTTTGGTAGAAACAACAACAAGCGACCATTTGATTCACTCCGTACATAAAGATGTATATTTGGACGTTATCAATGGATTTCTTGATAAGGAGTAAACTTCATGTTAAAAGATAATTTAGTGATATTACGTAACTGTAAAGGTGTTTCACAGGAAGAGATAGCTGGAATCATTGAGATTTCAAGACAGGCGTATGCAAAGTGGGAGAGAGGAGAGACCGTACCTGATATCGAAAAATGTGACCGATTGGCTAAGTATTATGGGATCTCCATAGATGATCTTATGCATTTTGAAAATAAACAATATGGTCTTAACTTACCACCAGGACCGAAAGGAAAACATATTTGTGGTATAACGGCAATCAATGAGAGAGGGCAAGTCGTCATTCCAAAACAAGCCCGTGAGCTGCTTAAGATAAAAAAAGGTGATGATTTTATTGTATTTGTGGATGAGAACGAAGGGATTGCTTTAGTAAAGCGGGAAACGTTTGAAACAAAGATGGAAAAGATAGAAAGTATGGTCAAGGAAACTACAGATGAGTTTACCATAAATTCGTGATAGAAAAGAAGAATTGAAGAACAGACATCTTATTTAGAAAAATATAAAAAGAATGAGAGAGATTAGGATAAAAGAAAAACTATGAAAATATTAAATTTTGGTTCATTAAATTATAATTATGTATATTCACTCCCACATATTGTTGCTACAGGTGAGACAATTGCATCGACAAAGATGGAAATCTTCTGTGGTGGTAAGGGGTTAAATTAGTCCATCCCCTTATGATGAACAGTAAGAGACTTGTGATTTAAGTAAAGAATCGGTTTTCTTATTAAATGAAGTTGAAGGTCATCAGATAACTGGAGCATCTGTAGCAGAAGAAATACTTTATAGAATGACAGAAAAATATCCGAAAGCATCTGTTGTGTTAACGTTAGGAGAGAAAGGCGCA
The DNA here is from genome assembly GCA_029098165.1 of Clostridiales bacterium. GTDB lineage: Bacteria > Bacillota > Clostridia > Lachnospirales > Lachnospiraceae > Lachnoclostridium. Next base: position 8,533 of record JAQXNU010000166.1, on the reverse strand, counting down.
ATCTATCAGATGGCAAACAAACATATACTTAGTCAGTATTTCCTGTCGATGTTGTGGATACGACAGCAACTGGAGATACATTTACGGGGTATTATCTGGCAAGCAGTTATGAGTGGAGAAGAGATTCCTAAGGCGTTAAAGCTTGCAGCAAAAACATCTTCAATTGCAGTAGGAAGAGAAGAGGCGGCAAGATCTATACCGGGAATGAATGAGCTTCAAGATTAATAGACCGAGGGCGGAAGAAGAAGTAAAATTGTATGTTTCTTCTTCCGCCCTCATTGTTTTACTTCGTACGCTCATTAAAAAAGGAACAATCCTCCAATATAAGGACATTTTTGGATACCATTGACCTTTAATATGATTATTGATATGATTAATAATCATATTAACCAATGTTTTTAGGAAAAGTTGAGGTAAGTTTATATGGATAAGAAAATATACGACAATTATGTTAATATACTAAAAAGTGAACTAGTTCCAGCATTGGGATGTACGGAACCTATTGCAATCGCTTATGCGGCAGCAAAGGCAAAAGAGATTTTAGGTCAGTTTCCAGAGAAGATCAGTTTATGTTGTAGTGGCAATATTATAAAGAATGTAAAGGGAGTTGTTGTTCCAAATTCAAGTGGACTTCGAGGCATTGATGTTGCTGCAACTCTAGGAGTTGTAGGTGGAGAGGCCTCTAGACAATTAGAAGTATTAGAAGGAATAACAAAAGAACACATTGAACGGGCGAAAGAATTAGTAGCAAATGGGTATTGTAGCTGTAAATTACAAGAAGATGTAGAAAATCTTTATATTGTAGCGAGAGCAGAGGCAGAAGGTCATTATGCAGAAGTAACCATCATCAATCGTCATACATTGATAAAAAGAATTGAAAAGGATGGTGAAATCTTATTTGATTATGAGATGGAACAACAATCTTCCAATCATATCGATAAATCTTTATTAAATCTAGACCAGATCATAGAGTTTGCAAATGAAGTAAAGTTGGAAGATATCCAAGAGGTAATCGGCCAGCAGATTCATTTAAATACAGCGATAGCAAATGAAGGATTACAAAATCCATATGGTGCTCAAGTGGGACGTACGCTATTAGAGACTTATGGAAATGATATAAAAGTTCGTGCAAGAGCGAAAGCGGCGGCAGGATCGGATGCGAGAATGGGAGGATGTTCTCTGCCAGTAGTCATTAATTCCGGAAGTGGTAATCAGGGAATGACAGTTTCACTTCCAGTTATAGAATATGCAATGGAGTTAGGCACATCAAAAGAACAGTTGTACCGAGCTTTAGTGGTCAGCAATCTGATTGCGATTCATCAGAAAAAGTATATTGGAAGCTTATCAGCGTATTGTGGTGCAGTTAGTGCAGCTTGTGGTGCTGGTGCTGGAATCACGTATCTGCATGGTGGAAGTAAGGAGGATATTAGTCAGACGATTACCAATACGATAGCAAATGTCGGAGGAATTGTATGTGATGGAGCAAAATCCTCTTGTGCTGCGAAAATTGCTTCCTCTGTAGATGCAGCAATCCTAGCACATTCTATGGGAAGTAAAAAACGTGGTTTTCAACCAGGAGAGGGAATCGTTCAGGAAGATGTTGAAGATACCATCCGAAGCATTGGTCATATCGGACGTGTTGGAATGAAGAAGACAGATGTTGAGATCTTAAATATTATGATCAATCGAGTGAATGTGAAAGAAGAACAGATAGTATAAAAAGAGAAAATCGATTTAGATAAAAAGAGAAACTGTAAAAAAACAGCAAAAGACATGAGAGAGACGGGGAATCACATTAGAATTTGGCTAAGGATGTAAGAAAGGGAAAGGCAGCCAAATTCTAATGTGATTCCCCGTCTATTACAGGTTTTTTTGCTGTTTTTTTTACATCCCTTTTTCGATTAGAACGAACGAAAATCTTTAAGATCCAGTTTTAGATATTCTAATGCTCCATCAATATCTTTGTTTTTAATACAGGAAAGAATGGAAGCATGGTATCGCATGTCGCTTGGATTAAACTGAGAATTCCATTTATCCCAGTAAAACTGTCCATATGCACGTTTTAGAATATCCATAGATTTTTCTAGTTGACGATAAGCATACTTATTTTTAGAAAGGGAAACTAACGCAAGGTGAAAGTCAGTATTGTATTTCCAATGTAACCAAACGGTATCGACAGAATGATTACACTGTTCGTCCAACTCATAGAGTTTCGTAAGATCATTTTCTGTAATATTGTTATAGCATTCCTTTAATAAACTGCTTTCTAAAATATAGCGAAATTCCATGATCTCATTTGCTTCTTCACTGCTAAGTCGAATGACTTCATACCCATATCTAGGAATGTTACGAAGAATTTCATTATTACATAATGCAATCAATGCTTCACGGATTGGCGATTTACTATATCCAAACTTCTGAACAAGTTCCTGCTCATTGAGGATCTGTCCTGCTTTATATTCTCCTTGGATGATTCCATTTAAGATTTGTTGATATACGATTGTTTTAAGGCTTTGATTCTCTTTTTTCATGGTCATTCTCCGTATAATTATTAGACTAATCATAGCAAATATCTTGAGGAAAGTAAAGGTTACGATTGGAAGATATGTAATAAAAGAACAATCAGAATGTGAACTAATTACATCATCGTGATTGATAATGAACAACTATTTAGAACAAAAAAACACAAAATTATACGAAATGTACAAAAAAGTAAAAACATTGCTTGTTAAAGTAAAAATAATACATTTATGTCCAACATAGATAAATATATAATGAAATAGAAAAGAGGGATTATTATGAAGATAAAAAGAATTTTACCGGCTCTCTCTATTATTTTGCTAATCATATTAACATTTACGGCATGTGATAACGAGAAGAAAGAACAAGGGATATATGGAAGTTGGGCTTATATCCATGATAAAGAGACAGAAATTGCAGTATTTAAGAATAATGGTAAAGCAAAGTATCAAGGCAAGGACTACACGTTTACATCAGATGATCAGTTTATTGAATTAAAAGATGCTGATGGGAAGATAACGAAAATGAGATACCTGCTGAATGACAAGGGAATGTATTTATATCAAAACAGTACATATACCTATGTGGATGAAGGGAAATCACAAAATTTAGTTGGTAAATGGTTATGCAAAGAAACAAACTGGTCGTACATATTTTCTTCGGGAGGAGCTTTTAAAGAAGATGATATTTTTCAAGGTCGTTATATAGTAGATGAAGAGAATTCTACATTTACTCTGATCTATGAAGGTGGACAATTGGAAGATACATTATGTTATTATAAACTGTTGGATAATAAATTAGAAATAGAATATCCATGGCAGATGGTTCCTACTGGTAGTGAATAAATATGATGGAAATGTGATTTGGACTTTATTGGCATACAGTTTTATACTGAATGCTTCGTTCGTATGAAGTCAGGTCACATTAACATAAATAAAAAAAGTTTTATAAGGAGGAGTATTATGAAAAAAGCAACATCGTTACTATTGGCTATGGGAATGGTAGTTTCTCTTGCTGGTTGTGGTGGAAAATCAGAAAGCACATCTACAGAACCAACAAAAGCTGCAGATCCAACACAGGCACCTGCTGCAACTGAGGCACCTGCCGCTACTGAAGCACCTGCTGCAACTGAGGCAGCTAAAGATCCTGTTGATCTTACAATGTGGTGTATTGCAACAGAGAGTGACTCTAACCGTCACGCTTATGTAACAGCTATTGATGAATTTAAGGCAGCTCACCCAGAAATTAATTTAACTTGGGAAGCAACTCAGAATGAGTCTTACAAGACAAAGATTAAAGCTGCTGTTGCTGCAAATGAGATGCCTGATATCTTCTTCACATGGGGCGCTGGCTTCATTCAGGAATTCGTAGAAGCTGATCGTGTTTATTGTGTAGATGATGTATATGCTAAGTATAAAGATGAGTTACCAGAAGTTATGATGGGCAACCTCAAATTCGATGGTAAATATTATGGTGCTCCTACAACATTCAATGTTGTAGCTATGTTCTGTAATATGGATCTTTTAAAACAGGCTGGTTATGATGCTGTTCCTGGTACATATGAAGAATTATTAAAGTGCTGTGATGACCTTAAAGCTAAGGGAATTACTCCATTTGGTTGCTCTGGTAAAGAAAACTGGGCTATCAGTGAGTACTCTGAATCTATGATACAGAAGAGTGTTGGTACTGATAAAATGAGAGCTATGTATGAAGGTAAAGAGTCTTGGAACAATCCTGATGTAATCAAAGCAATTGATTCCTTACAGGAAATGGTTAAAAAGGAATACTTCGATCCAGCTGCTGTTGCACTTTCTAATGATGAAGTTAAAGCAAACTTTATCGCTGGAAAATATGCATTCTATATCAATGGTACATGGAACGTAGCTGACATGGTTGCAAATGGTCTTGATGACAAGGTTCAGGTTGCTGAATTCCCAGTTATCAATCCTGCTAATGCACAGCTTGGTGAATTAATTGGTGGTGCTAACGATTCTCTTGCAGTTGCAGCTAGCTCTAAGAATGCAGCAGTTGCAGCAGAAACATGCTTCGAACTTGCAAGAGGTATCTGCCACTATGGTAACCTTGATGGTGTTGGTATTCCAGCATGGAAACCTTTCTATGATACAAGCTCTTTAAGCAAGATGTCCAACACTGTAGCTGATATCGTTGCTAATGCAAGCAAGACAGTATTATTTGGTGATAACTTCTTATCAGCAGATAAAGCTAACATCTATCTTGATTATGTAGGTCAGGCTTATGCTACTGCAATTGATGGTCAGGCATATGCTGAAGGACTTGACAACGATCTTAAGTAATTTTAAAAATGAAAGCGAATGAGGACTTTTAGTTCTCATTCGCTATAGAAAGCGGTTCCGAAACGGTTGTTTGGATTAAAGTCCTTTAGGAACTGCTTTTTTATTAGACATAGGAAAAGGTGTTCAAGCATTCTTTTCCTTAGATAATCAGAAAGGGATTAAGATGAAAAAACTATACAGCAATAAACTAACTATTTTTCTGTTTATACTCCCTGCATTGCTTCTTTTTGTGGTCATTCTAGTTGCACCAATCTTTTTATCAGGCTATTACAGCCTTTTTAAATGGAATGGTTTTGGAAAAAAGGTTTTTCTTGGATTAAGTAATTATAAAGAACTGTTTACCAGCAATTCCATAGGCTTTATAAGAGCTTTAGGTAACTCATTACTTCTGGCAGCATTTTCTGTCGGTATTCAGTTACCAATTTCATTAGGACTTGCACTTCTTCTTGGTAAGGGAAGAAAAGGTGAACGTGGATTCCTTTCTATTTATTTTATGCCAGTACTTATTTCTACGGTTGTTATCGGTCAGCTTTGGTTAAAGATTTATAATCCAGAGTATGGTGTACTCAATGTGTTTTTAAGATCAATTGGTCTGGAAAAATTAACACAGATTTGGCTTGGAAATAAAGCTACGGCACTCGGTGCTGCATTCGTTCCTGTTTTATGGCAGTATGTAGGTTATCATATGCTGTTAATGTATGCAGGTATAAAGAGTGTTCCAACCGAGTATCGTGAGGCAGCAATGATTGATGGAGCAAGAGAGGGACAGATCAACCGTTATATTGTTTTACCTTATATTAAGCCTATATTAAAAATAAGCACAATCTTCGCAGTTACAGGTTCTCTAAAGTCATTCGACTTAATCTATGTATTGACAAATGGTGGTCCGTTACATGCAACAGAAGTGCCAAGTACATTAATGATAAACATGCTATTCTTACGTAATAGATATGGAATGGGTAGTACAATAGCTTTCCTTCTCATTATTTTATGTTTCTTCTTTGCATTAATTATTGGTTTAATCTTTAGAGAGAAGGAGGATTGACATCGTGGATAATAAAAGTATAGTTAACACTAAGAAAATGAAATCGCGAGGTTCCTCTTCTCGTCAAGGAAATAGAGTAAAAGAAACTTGGGTATACATCCTGTTTGGATTTTGGGCAATTGTTAACTTATTCCCTATTTACTGGATGTTCACTTTTTCACTCAAGGATAATACCGAAATATTTGGCGAAAATGTTGCAGGTCTTCCAAAACACTGGTTGTGGTCAAACTATTCAAAAGCATTAGGTATTGGAAATATTGGAAGAAATTTTATAAACAGTATTATCGTTGCCGTTGTAACTATATTGATTGTTATGCTTGTTTCACTTATGGCAACCTTTGCCCTAACGAGATTTGTCTGGAAGGGCAGAAAGAGAATGAATAGCTTTTTTATGCTTGGTTTAACAATACCTATTCATGCCTCTATCGTACCAATTTATACTACTCTTTCGAGACTGCATTTACTTAATACATATTTAGCACTTATAATTCCTTATGCCGCCTTCTCATTAGCAATGGGAATTCTCATCTGCACAGGATTCATGCAGGAACTTCCAATTGATCTCGATGAAGCAGCTTGTATTGATGGTTGCGGTACTTGGAGAATTTTCTTTAAGATCATCGTTCCATTGATGAAACCAGCGGTTGCAACAGTTTCTATCTATACATTCTTACAGTGTTGGAACGAGCTGATGTTTGCAAATATATTTATTAGTGACTCAGCCCATAAGACATTACCAGTTGGTATACAGTCACTTTCTGGACAGTATATGACCGATTGGGGTCCTGTTGGTGCAGCACTTGTTATGGCAACATTTCCAACATTGCTATTCTATATATTCTTTAGTAAGAAAATTCAGGATAGCTTTATTGCAGGAGCAATCAAGGGTTAGTGAAAACATAATTCAAAACAAAAGAGGTTCAGACTCTATTATGAATGATCTTCATAATAGAGTCTGGACCTCTTTTATAATGGGAAACTTCTTCAAGTTATTAAAAATGCTTTGTCTCTGCGTGTGAAAAAAGCATGTATAGAACATATATTGTGCCGAGTTGAAAAAATATATTAGATATGATAAGATAACAACGTGAGAGTATGGTGAATTTTTCATAAGAATAACATATTTGTATGCTTTTCGAGGTGGAGAAATGAGACATATCAAAAAAAGATTAAAACATGACAGTAAGATGTCTCTACAGCAAAAGACCTTAGTGATGCTAATCGTTCTTTTGCTTTTTTTCTGTACGATGTTTTTAGTAACTACTGCGATCATTTATAAGAGAGCAGAAGATAATTATAAAAGAAGAAACTCGGAGACTGCAATCAATAATGTAGTATCAACAATTAATGCAAATTTGGTGAACTACAATTACATATCGCGTTTAACAATGATCAATGATAAAGTTTTAACTTATCTTCGTGCTGAACATGCAAATCAGGATATGATCTATGATGCACGTATGGGAGTTAGCGAAATACTCAATCTATATAGTTATATTGATTCTGTGTGTATTTTTCGTAATGATGGAGAGTACGTAAATACAGGAAAAGGTGAATATGACATTGATAAAAATAGTATTGAGTTCTCCAATGTTTTGGATGCACATGGTGGTACGATCGTATCTATTAATGGAAATGGTGTAATTAGAAAAAATAGTGCAGGACCATTTTTAACGATGTCTCGTGCAATATATGATATCAACTCACAAGAACTTTTAGGTATTTTAGTAATGAATGTATCAAGCAATGCATTCAAGGATGTGCTTTCACTGCAGAATTCTGGTGGGATGTGTATCATTGATGGCAATGGTACTATGTTATGTGGCAGCGAAGAAATAGCAGCGATGTATGATAGTAGTTTCTATAGTGAAAGTGTAGTACATAAAAGTATTATTTTAGATGGTGATAAAAAGACATTGACTGGTAAACTTGCAGTTAAGCCATTGATAGTGTTATGTGCAAGTGGCAAAGGCTCGGAAAAATTGCCTCGGGATACAATCTATGCGTTAATGATCATTCTAATTGCATTTTTACTCTCGGCTATTGTCTGTGCATGGTTTATAGCAATTAATATTGCAAGACCAATTCAAAATCTAAGTGCTGCGATGGAGCGTACAAGATCATCTGGATGGTTAAAAGAGATTGATGCCCAAATGCCTAATAACGAGATTGGTAGATTAGCCGAAAGTTATAACAGTATGATTGAATACCTAAATCAATTGTTTAATCAGCTGATAGAAGATGAAAAAAATATGCAAAAGGCAGAAATGCGTGTCCTTCAAGAACAGATAAAACCACATTTTCTTTATAATTCTCTCGAAACAATCAGTTACATGGCGGTACAGGAGAACGCATCCAAAGTGCATGATGCACTCGAAACGCTTGGTAATTTCTATCGAAACTTTTTGAGTAAAGGTGATCGGGAAATTCCTCTGAAACGAGAATTACGTATTACACAGGATTATCTTTCTTTGCAAAAATTACGTTATGAAAATATATTTGAGGATGATTATGATATTGATGAAACTACGTTGGAATATATGGTACCAAAGTTAATTCTTCAGCCACTTGTTGAGAACAGTATATGTCATGGGATACGGCTCAAAGGAGAAAAGGGGATTATTCATATTTCAACACGTATGTACGAAGATGG
>JAQXNU010000165.1 GCA_029098165.1 Clostridiales bacterium | reverse complement strand
AGAACATTGCAAATGGAAAGAAAGAGATAAAAATAAAAAACGCGGCTTGAGCGGAAAAGGCACCGACAAAATCATCTCTTAACTTTCGGGCAAAAACACGTATTATTTTAAAAATTGAGATAAATAGCATGTCGATTCTCCGTTTCTGATAAATTACAAGATTAACTATGTAATAACAAAAGTATTTATTCTAGTATATTTCAAAGAAAGATTTAATATGTAACTTCTAAAAGAGGAAACCATAATAATCCTTTATGAACAATACTAAGTTAATGATAGCTATGATTATCCGTTGAGTCAAGGCGATTTGTATTAATTTTTATGACAGAGTTGTCGATAAAAGGAGTAAATAGCTATGAATTTGCATAACAATCATGATCTTGTACGATAAATTATAAATAAATGGTATTATTACAATGAAATATCAATTTAACATAGTTTTGACAAAAGTAACTTGTAAAATCTAGAAACAGAAGATAAAGTATTGTTTTTATAGCTACATACGAGGAGGAGAAGATATGAAAAAAATCACAGCAAGAATTTTGGCATTTATTCTTGTATTTGCTATGGCATTTCCAATCACAACTTCTTTGTCGCCGGAAACATATGCAAGTGCAGCTGCGGTAGCACTTAAAGCAACAAAGAAAACAGTCGTATTGGGTTCCACTTATACGATTACATTAAAAGATAGTTCAAATGTAAGTAAAAAATCATTTAAATCATCGAATACAAAGATCGCTACGGTTAATGGCAAGGGTGTTGTTACTCCAGTTGCTGTTGGTACAGCGAAAATTACTTGTACAACGACTTTAAAAACAGGTGCAACGGTTACTTTAACTTGTACGATTACAGTAAAAAAACGTACACCAGCTACCCAAATTGCATTTAAGAACGTAGTAAAGGACAAAATTAATGCACATATCATAGAAGCAGGAAGCAGCTATGATTTTAATATGGCTATGACACCAAAAAATGCAACAGATACATGTTACTTTACAATTACCGATCCAGAGATCGCAAGTGTCAACTCAAAAGGTGTTGTAACAGCAAAAAAAGAGGGTATCACGACATTAGAAGTTCGTGCTGGCTTGAATGCAGCAGGTGCTAAAAAATCAACCGTAATGGCTAAGACATATATTTATGTTACACCAAAGGTTGTTGTTACACCTTCGCCAACCCCTACTCCAACTCCAGCAGTGGCGCCAAAGGCTACCGGAATCTCAATGATCAGTTCCCAGGAACTTCAGGTAAATTTCAATACTGCTATCGAAAAGAGCAGTGTTATTGATAAAAATGGTCAGTTGATTACTGGCGCAATTACAATCACACCAGGTAATAATGCAGCAAATTATGGAACACTTTCTGCTAAGCTGTCTGAGGATAAAAAGACGGTATGTATTTTTGCTACTGGTGAGTTTAATGGTAATTATGTAGTTACGGTATTTAACAAAGTATTATCAGCTGACGGTCAGATTATGGAAGCAGTATCTTTCCAGACCGATTATAAAGATACGGTTGGTCCTGAATATGTAGATTCTGAGATCACAGGTAATGGATATGTATGTCAGATTAACTTTAATGAGGCAATTGATATTAGTGGCTTACAAATCATTTCGGTTAATGGTACTACAAACCAAACTGTAAAATCAAGAGTTTCATCAGTTTATAGTTATACATTAAGTGAGGATAAGAAATCATTGAAGATTGACCTGTCTGCTTGTGGAGAAAAAGTAATCAATGTTATGGTAGGTATGGTAGGAATCAAGGATACTAAGGGGAATGCTTCCAAGCAGTATCAGTTGAATCCAATTATTCGATGTGATGGAACAGATAAACCGGTTGCCAATATTATCAGTGCGGTACGTGAATCTAAGACTATAATAACTGCAACATTTGATCAGGCAATTCAGTATGGTGGTTTAGCTATCGTTGATGGAATTTATCTAACCGGTGTTATTGATAGCGAAAATCCAAGAATCGTCCATTATACAATACCGAATACTAGTACGATGTTATCTGGAGCAAAATCGGTTTTGTTTAGCGGTTATCGAAATTACAATATGGTTAATACAACAAGCAATAATCGTACCATGACGGTTAACTTTACTCTTGATACAACACCACCTAAAGTAGTAGAGTCTAACTTAAAATCAGAAGTAGTTAATGGCCTTACTGTCTATACTTTGGAGTTACTCTATGATAAGAATATTTCTGTAGTAAGCCCAAGTGGTAACTTATCTGCAATGGTTAATAATGTAAATGCTGATATCTATTCAACAACTATGGGATATACAGCAACCGCAAGTAATAAAAAGTTAACATTAACTTTAAGTGGTTCTTCATTTGAAGCCGGTTACTATACTTTTACAATTCCAGCTGGATTAGTTATGGATAGTCTAGAGAATTCTTCTATTGAGACAAGAGTCACGGCATCTCAGCAGGTTGGTTCCAAATCAGAATTACCACAGCCAGTGTCCGTAATGCAGGATCCTACTAATCTAAATAAGATTATTGTTAAGTTCCCAACGAAACTGGATACGGAATCCGCTCAGTTAGTAAGCAATTATAGAGTAAATGACAGTATTATACCAAAGGCTGCAATTATTACGCAACAATCAAATACAGGTGCAACCGTAGAATTAGTATTTGCATCCGGGGCTTTTGCTACAAATGGCACGTACAAGATGACCATCAGTGGTGTTAAAGGCTATAATGGAACTTATGGTGAGATTAAATTATATAATACAGTTTTATCATTAACAAATAATAACTGTCCAGAGATTATTTCCTGTAAGCTAACTGGATCTAATATCGTTCAGATCACTTTGACAAAGAGTGTAACAGGACAAGGACAGTTCCAGATATATACACCAAGTGGATTGAAGAACTGTGAAACGGTTAATGCGAGTGGAAATGTAATTTATGTAATCTTGCCTGAGGCAGTATATTCATCTGCTATTCTTAAGGTGATTAGTCATAGCTTTGTAGACTCTACCAATAGTAAGGCTAATCTTCCTGAACAGTTTGTTGCTGAGAAAGCGTATTAATTAGAAGAGTTAAATATCATTTTATAAAAGAAAGTGGCTGCGAAAACAGCCCTTTCTTTTTTTATCATGAATAAAATGATAAGGTATTTTAAGTTATGGACCTTACAATTGCTATTGTAACAAGGGGTTCGCCCCCCTTGAATACTTACTTTAGGTAGTGTATAATTAAATAGATTAATGCGACATGATAGGAGAGACATAAATTGAAAAGTAATTCAAAAAAAGGTGTGCGTGTAATCTGGTGGATTTTATTTATCTGTTATCTTGTCGGTATCTCCTATTTTTTATTCTTTAGTGAGAGATATGGGCGTACAGAAGGAACTAGTGAGTATCGCTATAATCTAACTTTATTTAAAGAAATCAATCGTTTTATTACTTATCATCGAACGATTGGTTTAGAAGGATTTTTTGTAAATTTAGTTGGTAATGTAGTCGCATTTATGCCATTTGGTTTTGGCTTGCCACTAATTAGCAGTCGTGACCACAAGTTTTTTCGAATCCTATTCTGGTCATTTGGTTTTAGTCTTTCCATAGAAACGATTCAGTTAGTTTATAAGATTGGGATATTTGATGTTGATGATCTATTACTTAACACAATTGGTGGAATACTTGGGTATTGGTGTTATTGTATTGTGATGTTATTGATAAAGCATGGAGGAAAAAAGCGTGTTGCGAAGAAGAGGGAGTATTAAATTTCAAGGAAGACAACATTCTAAAAGAGGTATGATATCCTTATTATTAGGTATTCTTGTAGTAGGAACATTTCTTACGATCTCTTTTATCTCCGCCAAGTATAAAGGAAACGGACCATTTATCCTAGGAGTGATTGGAATGCTTTGTTTTGCTGTATCTATCTTGGGATTTGTACTTAGCATCAAAAGCTTTAAGGAAAAAGATATCTTTTATGCTGCACCCGTGATTGGTGTTGGAAGTAATGGAATTATGATTATAATTTTGTTTTATTTATATATTGTTGGAATTGTATCGTAATCAGAAATAGCTTTAAGAATAGATGAGAAAGCAGGTAATTTTATGGTAAAAATGATTCAGTTGTTGCAAGAAGAAAATGAAGAAGTATTAGAACGAATGGAGTTATCCAAAGAACGATTGAGCGAAATCGTTACTGAGGAGACGGTAACATTGCCATGTCGTTCTTATTTTCATTTTGTAGCAAAATTTTTATTATTGATTTATGATATTGCCGAGAAAAATGCGAATGGTTCATTCTCTCGAATGAGTGAGAGTGAATTAATCCAATTAAACGAAGAACTTTATCGTGATATATTGCCGGAACATTATGAGACAAGCTATGCCAACCCTACGTTTGCATGTGAGCAATTTGGTTCAAAGTACGGAAAAGTTTTAGCATTTTTATATACAGAAATCCGAAGTTTAATTCCATGTGCATTTGAATATCGCTTAATGCCGATTGCAGTAACTTCTGAGTTGTTTATAGAGATTTATAATTATTTTGAAGAAGAAAATGAATTTACGTATAAGGATGTGAAACGTGCAATTTACTATTTTGCACATGACTATTCGGAAGACTATATTGAAGCTCGTATGCGTGAAACGAGTGACCCTACGTATACGTTTGCCTATGATATCATTATGAACTCTGATTTAGACGATTTGCGTTATCTCTATCAATATGGTGACTATATTACTGAAAATGAACGAGAAATTGCGAAGTTTCTTAAATCGTTGCCTGAAGAAGATGTTAGGGCTATGGCAGATACTTATACCGAAGGGTATATACGCGGCTTTCAGGTTATGGGTGCAGATTTAAGCAAGAAGAGTATCGTGGGTATCAGAACCGTAATTGGTTTTGAACGTATGATGAGATGTGCAATTGAAAATTTTGAGAAGATTGGAAAACAGGTAGTAGTATATCGAGTTGCAATCGATACGATTAATAAAAAGCCTGGTCGCAAAATCGGATATTCTGCAACTAGTCCGAATTTACAGTATGAATATGACCATCGTTATGACAAAGGGATATATTTCGATGCGAATTATAAGGAACGAGTTCAGGCGGCTACCAAAATTGCTTACGAGAAATATAAGATGGAACTAATCAAATATGCAGGTCCAGCTGTATTAGAGACATTTGGGGAGCCGGATTTCAATCCTATTAATAAAGAGGAAGCCATCCGTTTAGATGCAAAACAGCAGGAACTTAATACAGAGTTAGCTAATAATTTGTCTATGCTTGCGAATGAGTACATGAAATCGGAAGAAATCTCATTTACAATCATTGCATATCCTTTACCATCCATCGGAAAGCAGTTTAAAGAAATCTTTGCAGAAACGGTAAAGGTGAATACATTAGATAATGAGAAGTATAAAGCAATTCAACAGCATCTAATCGATGCTTTAGATGAAGGAGTATCGGTTCGAATCCTTGGTGGAAATGGGAATAAAACGGACATGATGGTCTCTCTTTATGAACTAAAAGATAAGTCAAAAGAAACGATTTTTGAGAATTGTACTGCAGATGTTAACATACCGGTAGGTGAAGTATTTACATCACCAAGACTTACTGGTACGAATGGTTGTCTTAATGTTACAAAAGTATTTTTAAATGGTTTAGAGTATCGTGATTTAGAAATTGAATTTAGAGATGGATATATTACTTCTTATACATGCTCTAATTTTGAAAAGGACGAGGAGAAGAAACAGTTCATTAAAGAAAATATTTTGATGAATCGGGAAACCTTACCTCTTGGGGAGTTTGCAATTGGAACCAATACAACAGCGTATATGATGGGAAGAAAGTTTGATATACAAAAGAAACTCCCAAGCTTAATAGCAGAGAAGACGGGACCTCATTTTGCAGTAGGTGATACCTGCTACAGCCACAGTGAGGACCATAAGGTATATAATCCGGATGGAAAAGAGATCGTTGCAAGAGATAATGAATGTTCTATCTTAAGAAAGACAGATATATCTAAGGCTTATGTAAACTGTCATACAGATATTACAATCCCATACGATGAAATTCAAAAGATTGCAGTGGTGAAGGCAGATGGTACCGAGATCAATCTAATATTCGATGGAAAGTTTGTATTACCTGGAACAGAAGAACTTAATAAGGCATTTAAACAATAGTAAAAGGTGTTGTGAAAAACTGCAATAGAGATGAACTGGCGAGTCGGGGAATCACAATAGAATTTGGCTGCCTTTCCCTTGCGGACGGACTTAGCAAAACTCTATTGTGATTGCCCGACTCTTTTCTAGTCATTCTTTTTTTGTTGTTTTTCACAGCTTCGTTTATTAATAATAATTATTAATCTAATTCGAAGAACTAATTTTATTATCATTCCAATTTATATTATAGTAGAGGGTAAGAGAATGTAATTGAAAGGATGAGTAAAAATGGCTAAAGTAGGTATTGTTATGGGAAGCGATTCAGATCTTCCAGTTATGAGTAAAGCGGCAGAGATGCTAGAAAAGTTCGGTATTGATTATGAGATGACAGTGATTAGTGCACATAGAATGCCAGATATATTCTTTGACTATGCAAAGTCAGCAGAAGAAAAGGGATTTAAAGTGATTATCGCTGGAGCGGGCGGTGCAGCACATCTTCCAGGTATGGCAGCAGCAATTTTTCCAATGCCAGTCATTGGAGTACCGATTCATACAAAATCTTTAGGTGGTGTCGATTCTTTATATTCTATCGTTCAGATGCCTTCAGGAATTCCAGTCGCTACTGTAGCAATTGATGGCGGTGCCAATGCGGGAATTCTTGCTGCTAAAATTTTAGCTACTTCAGATCCAGAAATTTTGAATAAATTAAAGGATTATAAAGAGGAATTAAAGAGTGGAGTAGTAAAAAAGAAGGAAAAGCTTGAAAAAGTTGGATTTAGAGAATATAATAAATAGAATAAAGGGGCTGTGAAGAAACAGCAAAAAGAGCAATGAGGAGAGAGGCTTCTCACGCTCATCTCTTTTGCTATTTTTTTCACAGCTCTTTTTTTATTCTATCATTTGCGAAAAATGCAAATGATTGTAAGAAGAAGGAGAGATATATGTCGAGTCGAGTCGCAATAAAAAAGGAAAAAATCAAGTATAATGAACGATCTGTTTCAGAGTCAATATTATTGCTATTTCCTCTGTTTTTAATTGTTATCGTATTACCCTTAATTATTAAGATGCGCAGTTATCACAGCGGGTTAAATATTTATGACTGGTTTACATATAATGATACCGCTTATGACACCTTTTTATATTATAAACAGTGGTTTTTTGTAGGTGTTTGTGGTTTCATTATATTAATTATTCTGGGTCGTGCCATTCTGGATAAAAAGACTCTAAAGTTTAATAAGATATTTATACCTATTATCATTTATGCTGTTTTAGCTTATGTTTCCACTTTGTTTTCAAAGTATAAGACATTTGGATTTTCAGGAAGCTTCGAACAGTTTGAAAATGTTTTCTGTTTAATTGGATATGTATTGGTTGCATACTATACATTTATCGTGATTCAATCACAAGTTGAAGTAAAGTTAATGATGAATGCATTGGCAATTGGTTTATTAATAGTAAACACCATTGGTGCACTTCAATCCATTGGATTAGACATATTAAATACTCCATTTATGAAGAGTGCTATCGTGGGAAAAATAATGGATCCCGATAGGCTGACCTTAGTTTTTGGTAAAGGAAGATCATATGCAACCCTTTATAATCCAAATTATGTAGGTGTATTGGCAATCATGACAATATCAGTGTATACTGTTATGCTTATGTTTGCTAAAAAAAAGTATGAGTATGTATTGTATTCCTTACTTGTTATCATGGCTTCATTTTCGATGTTTGGAGCACAGTTCAAGTCTGGTTTAGTCTATATAGTAGTTGTTTTTGTTCTTATGATCGTATTATTACGAAAGGTACTAAAACAACGTTGGTTTGTGTTAGCAGGTGTGTGGCTGACAATGTTGATTGCATTCTTTATTACCAATACATACAGTGATAATGCTTATGTGGATGCAATTAATGGTGCACTTGGTGCGGTAACACCAAATCCAACACTGACTCAGATGGATACCTTAAGTGATGGTGTTTCTTTTACGTATAACGGAAATTATGTTAAAGTAACAATGGATAAAGAACGTAATTTTACGCTAAGTGATGCTAATGG
>JAQXNU010000164.1 GCA_029098165.1 Clostridiales bacterium | reverse complement strand
GTTGTCAAAATCACAAATACAGTCCCCGAACCTCCTTTCTATATAGGTTCCTGGGTTTTGCAAGACGGCTTCGAATCCCGTCTCGCGCTTGATAACTAAGAAAGAGTATCCGTAATGGATACTCTTTCTTAGTTTCGGAGTCCAATCCTGTGCTCCGAGTTCGAATGTCTACACTACGTTTCATATAATCGAAGAAGTTTTTATACAGTCACAAGAAAACTATATACTTTACATAAAGATGACGTATAATATATTTCGCAAATTCAATTTTAAACAAAAATAGACACAATTGATAGCTATCTGATAAAATAAAGTCACCACAACAAAATTCTAAGGAGGCTATCAACCATGTCTGATAACATTATACAACTTAACCAGGATTTAATCCATAATGAATTAAAAGAACTCGTTAGAGGAAGTGTCGAAGAAACCTTGAATGCACTGCTTGATCATGAAGCTGATGAACTTATTAACGCTGGTAAATATGAACGCTCTGGCGAGCGTAAAGGCTATCGTTCTGGCCATTATGATCGTAACTTCACCACTACTTCTGGCGACGTTAAACTTCATGTTCCAAAGCTGAAAGGTGTTCAATTCGAAACTGCTATTATTGAACGATATCGTAGACGTGAATGCTCTGTTGAAGAAGCATTAATTGAGATGTATCTTGCTGGTGTATCCGTACGTCGTGTTGAAGATATCACAGAAGCTTTGTGGGGGACAAAGGTATCACCTGGTACAATCAGCAATCTCAATAAAAAGGCTTATGAACACATCGAAAGTTGGCGTTCCAGACCATTACAGCATACCTATCCTTATGTATATGTTGATGGTGTTTACTTAAAACGCAGCTGGGGTGGTGAAATACAGAATGTTTCCGTTTTAGTTGCAATCGGCGTAAACGAAGACGGTTATCGTGAAATCATTGGTGCTGCAGAAGGCATGAAAGAGGATAGAGAGTCCTGGAAATGCTTCTTTGTATGGCTCAAAGAGCGTGGATTAACTGGAGTTCGTATGATTGTTGGAGACAAGAATCTTGGTATGCTTGAAACGATTCCTGAAGTATTCCCTGATGCAAAATATCAGCGTTGCACAGTACATTTCTACAGGAATGTTTTTTCAGTAACTCCAAGAAATAAGATGAAGGAAGTATCTATGATGCTGAAAGCAATTCATGCTCAAGAAAGCAAGGAAGCAGCAAAACAAAAGGCTGAACAAGTAGCGGTTAAGCTTCGAGAAATGAAGCTTCAAAAAGCTGCACAAAAGGTTGAGGATGGCATCGAAGAGACTCTTACATACATGAATTTTCCGTACCAGCATTGGTCACGGATTCGCACAAACAACACAATTGAACGCTTAAATCGTGAGATTAAGCGACGTACCAAAGCAATCGGTGCTTTCCCAGATGGGAATAGTGCCTTGATGCTCGTATGTGCCAGACTCCGGCATGTTGCAGGATCAGAGTGGGGAGCCAAACGTTATATGAATATGGATCACCTTTCTGAACTGGATCTATCCATGGATTCTGATAACATAGCAATGTGACCTACATATCAGATAGCTAAACGAATTTGCGAAAGATTCTTGACACAATCGGATGTTAATAGTAATACTGATAGTAATACAAAAATAAGATTTTTTTTCATAATATAACTCCTTTCCATAATACTCTTGATTTATTCTATTACGAAGCATAGGTAATAACTAAATATTACATTGTACTCGTGTAAGCCTTTTTGTACATAACACACCGCTTACTTTTGTTAGTATTCCATCCAACAATATTCCATGCAACATTGCTTGGGGAGTAACCACCTTCCAATTCAAATACACGACCACTAAATGGTGAAGAAGTCGTTGTCGTCCTTACAGCTATTATACTTTCATTTTTACCAAGACTAGCCATAGGAGACGATACATCTTTATAGCTATATTTAAACTTATCTAAATCATATTTTACATTAGACGATACCTGATCAACTGTATAGTTTGTTTTTAACGCTTTCCCAGAATACATACCTGGGTCTCCATAAGAAGGGCTTGTTTTATACTTTTTTAATGCCCATAAAT
>JAQXNU010000163.1 GCA_029098165.1 Clostridiales bacterium | reverse complement strand
ATTTGAAGCATCAATGGCTCCTTCAGCACCACCAGCACCGATAATTGTGTGTAACTCATCTAAAAAGAGAAGTACATTGCCATCATAGACAACTTCTGAAATCACTTTCTTAATTCTCTCTTCAAATTCACCACGATATTTGGAACCAGCAACCATACCTGATAAATCAAGCGTCATTACACGCTTATCTTTGATTGTATCAGGAACATCTCCACTCACGATCTTTAAAGCCAATCCTTCTGCAATTGCAGTTTTACCGACACCTGGTTCACCAACAAGACAAGGATTGTTTTTGGTTCTTCTGCTTAAGATTTGAATCACACGAGTGATTTCCTTTTCTCGGCCGATTACTGGATCTAACTTTCCTTCTCTTGCATAGTCAGTAAGATTTCTACTATACTGATCTAGTGTTGGAGTTGCAGATTTGGCTTTATTCTTACCTTTTGCCATATTATAATCACTTTTTGCTGCATTCATATCGATTCCTGCAGCTGCTAATGCATCGATATATAGTTTTTGAAGATTCACTCCTAATGTATTGAGCAAGCGAACAGCAATACAATCATTTTCCTTGAGTAGAGCGATTAAAATATGTTCGGATCCAATCTGCTCTAAGTTCATCTTTCTAGCTTCTTTATAGCTTTGCTCTAAAATGCTACCTGCTCGACTAGTAAAACTATTGGTTCCCATTGTTTTAATCTGAGTATTTGGTGCAATTAGCTGATTTACTAATTCCAGCACTTTATCCTCGTCCACACCGTTCGTCTCTAAAATCTTGGATGCGACTCCATCTGCTTTGATCAATCCGATCAACAAATGTTCTGTTCCAATATAATTATGGGAGAGACGAAAAGCAATGTCAGTCGCAATTCGTATTACTTCTCTTGCATTCTCCGTAAATCTATCTCTCATACGTTTATGTCCTTTCTCTCTGTTCTATCTATCCTTATTTTATCGATGGAATTAACTGATTTAGGTAATGCGCACGATAGCGATCTCGCTCATTACGACTCATCTGTTTCTTTCCTAACTTCTGTATATTAGCTGGTCGAATTTCCATCATCGTCTTCAATATATTAAATTCCCCTGTAAACTGTATCAAAGACGCATCCTGTCCTAATTTTAGCTGTGATAACATTAGCATACTATCCTGTGTATTTAGTTTCTTAGCATATTTAAGCACACCATAAGAACGATAAACCTTATCTTCCACTTCTTCTGAATTAATGGATAGAATATATTCTCTTCTTTTACGTTCTTGTGTCATAATGCGCGCTGTAATCTGATCTAAATTCTCTATGATTTCACTTTCCGAACGTCCAAGTGTCGTCTTATTCGAGATTTCAAAAATATGTCCCGTACTCTTATTAGATTCTCCATAGATATTTCGAATCTGCACGCCGTACTTACTGATTTCTTCTGCTAACTGTTCGATTTTTCCACCCATACTCAATGCTGGTAAAAACAAAAGATAAGATGCGCGAAGTCCAGTTCCAACAGTGGTTGGACAACTTGTTAAATAGCCATAATGTTTATCAAATGCATACCCGAGCTGTTCACTAAAATAATCGTCGATTTCATTCGCCTTGTCAAGAGCCTTCGATAAATTCATACCTTGTTGAGTTACTTGAATTCTAAGATGATCTTCCTCATTCACCATAATACTGACTTGCTCATCCTCCGAGATAATAATTCCTGTCGACTGATTTTTTTGAGCAAGTGCTGAGCTGATTATATGCCATTCTACCATGGAAGCTTTGTCGATATCCCTCAAAGCATTGACCCTACAAGAATAATATTTTTCATTCTCATGTTCTGCAAAAGAATCGGTCAAGTTCAATACTTTTTGAACCAGGTCACTCGCTTGTTGTTCATTCATTTTCTTTGAAAATAGATATCCTTTTATATTTCTTGCCAACCGGATTCGACATGAAAGTAAAACATCGCTATCCGCTGACATTCCTTCATACCATTTTTTCATTATCCTTGTTCGCACCTTTCTTTAACGCTCTAATCTTATCTCTAAATTTTGCAGCTTCTTCATATTCTTCCTGTTCAATTGCCTGTTGCAGCTGTATGGTTAGCTTATCTATTTCAGGCAGTTCATTGACCAGACGCTTCGCTTCACTTATATAACCTTTCGGCTGTTTTCCAGTATGTGTGTCTGCACCATGAATGCTTCGAAGATTTTTATTTAGTACTCTACCAAAACTTTTATAGCATTCCTCACAACCAAACTGTCCTACTTTTGTAAACTCCTCATATGTCATTTTGCAGTTTTTACAAGCTGCGATCGGTGTTTCTTCTTTTTCATTTGTTGACTGAATATTTCCAAGTAAACCAAATAACATACCAGATAAATTCATTTCTTCTTTTCCAAGGGAATTTAATGCTTGAAACGTACTATGCTTAGCTGCGCATTCTTCGCATAAATGCTGTTCTGTTTTCTTTCCGTTAATAATCTCTGTATAATAAATCTTTGCTTCATTCTTTTGACATCGATCACACAACATAATTATCCTCCTATCTGGAATCACAGGAAAATTCACTTATAATCTCATCCATAATATCATGTATTTCATTATAACTTATGTTTTTACAGATTGCTTCTGCTAATATTAATCTCATCTGCATCTTTAGCGTTTCAATTGCTCGAAGCTTATCATAATCAAGTGCAACAACAGCACCTTTACGTCGATCAAGTTTTACATACCCTTCTTGTTTTAATATAGTATATGCTTTGTTAACTGTATGCATATTAATACCAATATTATCAGCCAATTCTCGAACTGATGGAAGATTATCCCCTTCTCTGATTTCAGAAGTTGCAATCCCAAGGATAATCTGATTTCTAAGTTGTACATAAATTGCTTCATCACTATTAAAGTCTATCGTTACAAACATGAGCTGCACCTCCGTATTTCTTAACTTTTCCAAGTTATATTTGTTATATATATAATATAACAGTGTATTTACTATTCGTCAAGGGTAACCTCAAGTATTGCCTATATGTAACAAAGAAGGAATTGTGAAAAAATGGCCCAAAGAACAATGAGAAGTGGCAGTGAAGCACATTAGGATACTCATTGTTCTTTTGGGCTATTTTTTCACAGTCCCTTCTAATAAAATTCATCGTTTCGAATTTCTTTTGTTTTTAAGTATAAGGTAATTAAACAAATGACAACCACTACAAGTAATCCTCCGAGTACTACGATTACTAAATTCTTTTTTCCAAGCTTGTTTTGATAAGTTCGTTTTAACTGTGATATCGTAAGTTCTGCTTCATCTGGATTACCTTGAATAATGACACGATCGCCTGTATACCTTTGAATTGTTTTTTCAAATCGATCATATCGATATAAATTGGTTTGTCCAAACTGATTTTGCAGAACAAGAAGTAGGTAATCATCTTGCGCATTCGCTGCCAGTTGGTAAACTGGGATTGTATTTCCATTTACCTTAATGCTTGTCTTAACATATCCATCCGGTATTGTAATGCCATCGGTCTCCTTTACCACCGTGTACTCAAAACCTCCATGGATCAATGTGATTCCACCTTCCACCGAGGTTCGAAAACTACCATCAGAATCACTCTTTTGTGATTCTTCTTTTGCAACAGGAAGACTTACTGTTTCTCTATCTTCTTTTACAACCTGAATGATATATTGTTGACTCGTACCAGCTTCTGAAGTAACCGTGATCACAACTTTATTATTACCAACTTCAAAATTCTTATTGCCTTCCACCGATACCTTTGCCTTTGAATCCACTGGTATTGCACTTAATACTAACTGAGTTGTTGTGGAGTCCACGATTGTACTATATTCCATTACTTTCGAATCAAAAGATGGAGTAAGCTCCGACTTTCCAAGCTTTAAAACAGCTAACTCTGCATTGTCGGATGCCTCAGGTAAACTTAAAACACTGATTGTTTTTGTTGTCGCAGATACCGACATTGCATTACCAGATTCATACTCATAAGCAAGAGGTGCATCAACAAATGCAAATTCACAATCACCAAAATCAATCGCTTTAAATGTCATAACATAACTACGAAGATTCCAAGAACTTGAGGCGTCCATATCTTCAATACGAAGCATTCCATCCCCTCCTGCAATGCAGGAGGGACCTTGTACATATTCAAGCACTGTTGAGTTGTATATAATACTGCCATCGAAATCGCCTAGGTTTGCATCCGTTTTCACAGTTAGTGTTACTGTAATCTGGTCCCCCACCATATACTCGCCTTCTTCAATCTCAAATCCTACCGTTGCGCTGGATGCGAGTGCGATATCTGATTTTTCGAAGCATACGATGATCAAACTAAATACTAAACAGTATAAAATCCGCCGAAATACATTTCTCTGATTCGTATTCATGTTATTCCTCCATTACCCTGAAAGATTATTGCTCTGCTCGGACAACATTAATCGTATACTCACGTAGATCACCATTTTCTGCAATAACTGTTAGAGTAATCGTATTAAGACCAGTACTTAATGGATAGTTTCCTGTTCCTGTTACGACTGCTTTCGCACTTACACAGCTTGCTGTAATATTGATATTCGTACATAAATTGTCTACAACAATGGAGAAATCTTTTGTATTTAAAATATCAAATGTAGGCGTTAACGTAAGTTCCATATCTGCAGAATCTGTTACAGTTAATGTCTTTAGATAATTATTTGGATTATACTGCTTTGCTGGTACAGGACATGGGCTATCCGGCATATTATAGAACACTGGGATGGAAAATACGATTGGTAACTCCGTCAGATTACCATATCCGGCATATACCTTTTTCGCCTCAGAATATGGTGCTTCTACATTCGCCATGTACTGATGAGTATATGTCGAATTTGGTGTTACATTAAATTTTTGTAGATATATTGTATCCTGTCCTCGGTTAATATAGGAACTTCCCACATAGTATCCACCACCAACAATGGAACGATATCGATTATTCCAAGGGATTAAACACTTCTGATTCAAACTTGCATTTGTACTTCCGTTTTTGGCAAACTTAAGTCCATTTGCAATTGCACCGCCAGGAACAGTTGAGTGGTATGCTCCAATATTATAGAAGTTATATAATCCCTCAAATCCACTCACAGTACCTGTTACGCTATTACTAAAGGCTGGTCCTTTCGTTATTACTTCCTGCTTTGCTCGAGAAGCTAGATGATATGGACTTACACCTGAATATATAGCTGCTTCCAAGAACGTTTGTGCATAAGTAGTCGTCTGTTCTATGCCATAATCATCGATATACGTATAAGAAGTCTGATACATTGGCGTACCTCTTAAGATATTTTCAATTCCTGCTAAATTCTGATACTCTTGTTTATACGTTAGTAATTCAAACTGGAAGATTCCACTCTCATTTAAAAAGTTTCTTGGGTCCATATAGTAGGCATTTGCAGCAACAGACGCTGTCACCCAGGTAGAGCCATCATATGGTTTAAATTGATCCGTCTCCCAGAAGTATGCATTCGGCTCTAGAGACTTCCACTCAATTGACTTCGAGTTTGTAATTAAGTTCTTACCAACAATACTTTCATTCGCCACAGCCGTGTTCCAGTCTAGTCCTGTATGGTACGCCTCAAAGATCCAATTAGGATATTTCGCATGTAAATTCCTTAAAAAAGGCTTATAGCTCTCGGGAAATCCCTGTGCATTCAGATAACTTTCAAAATCCACCATATTAGGTGGTGGTGTCGGTGTTGCACTACTTGATCCACTTCCACCCTCAATAATTGTATTTTTATCCACACTTACATTGCTTTGTCCAACGTATCCTGTGTAATTCACATCACCATAATTAAACTTGATCGCGTACCAGATTTCATTTCCTACATAATGTTCTGCTGTAACTGTTACCTGAAAACCACTCACTACAATAATTGGATAACCGTTCGCATCTTTTACAAAACCGCCTGAAGTACTCGGTTGGTCTTTTACACCCATTCCATTCGTATTAACGATTGTAGCTGATGCTGTGTAATACTTAACTGGAGGTGTAGGTGTTGGCATTGCTGTTGGTGTTACCGTTGGGGATGGCGTTAAGGTTGGCGTCGGTGTCACCGTTAACGTTGGTGTTGGCGTAGGTTTTTCTGTCGGTGTTGGCGTTGGCGTTGGAGTTGGGACAACGTCTTTTTTCTTGCCAAGAACCGTAATATCATTTGCCTTTACATATCCATAATACACATCACCGCCGTTATGATAGTTAACGCGGAACCATTTTACTCCATTTACTGTCTTTTCTTCCGATACCCATAAATACTCGCCAGCCTTACGCTTAATCGTTGTTTTCTTTTTTGTCTGAACGTTAGCAGCTGTATCGGATGCGGACTTCTTATACGTTACCGTCTTAGCAGATACTTTTCCATAAAATCCTGTACCAACATTCAATTTAACATAATCACTTAAGACATATCCTGTTGTTGTTTTTCCGTTTACTTTCGTTCGGACCTGATACCACTTTTCTGTACCATTCAACTTCTCTGTTAATACAGTAACCGTAGCACCATTGGTTAACGTTGCTAGTTTTTTTCCTGACGTACCAGCTTTATTACGTAGATTTAATGATGTTGCTGTCACTTTTCCAGTTAGATTGATTTGATGTACCACTGGAGTAGGGTTTGGTGTAGGAGTTGCTGTTGGTGTAGGTGAAGCTTCCGGTTCTGGTGTTGCTTCAGGTTCTGGGGTTGCGGTTGGTGTTATCGTTGGAGTCGGTGTTGCAGTTACTTTTGTACCTAATAAAGTCACCTTATCCGCAGCAATATAACCAGTATAAGCCACACCACCGATTGTAACCTTAGCTTTTAAATACTTAATTCCACTAACTGTCTGCTCCCCGGAAAGCCATAACAATCGTCCTTTGTTAAGTGTTACTACTTTTCCATTCTTATTGGTTACCGCAAGTTGACCTGCACCAGCCGCAGTTGCCAGACTAGCGCTTGCAGATTTTACAGACCCATAAAAACCTTTACGGAAACTAAACTGCACATATTTTGCAAGACAATATCCGGTTACGGACTTGCCATCAATCGATGAAGTAACTTTGTACCAGCGTTCCGTACCGTTAAATTTATCTCCTACAACGGTTACCTGATCACCTTTTTTTAGTGTTCCCTTTAGCTTATAAGTTGCACCTGCATTACTACGCAAGTTCAATTCATTAGCTGTGATCTCACCTTTAATATTCATTTTATACTGAGTAGCTGTTGTTGTAGTTGTTGTAACTTTTTCTTTCGTATCTTTAATATAAGTACTGATCGCATACCCTTCAAACTTCTTTCCATTAAATGTACCACTGATTTTATACCAGTCGCCTTCTTTTCCAAGGATTACAACCTCTTGATTCGGTTTTAAAGTTACCGCCTTGGAATCAACTTTTACTTGTTCATATGTGGTGCCAGGGCCCGTTCGGACATTTAAAGATGATGTTGCTGTACAGATTCCCTTGGTTGCTGCATATGCATAGCTTGGTGGTGTTAATGCAACTGTAGGAAGAATCAGACAGATACATAACAATAATATCAATATTCGCTTACTTTTTTGTTCTAGTTTCATTAATTAACCTCATTTCTATCACTTTCACAATTATATGACATTGTTATTGATATTTCATCTTTTTTCCTATTATATCTAGTATATATGACACTTCTGTGACAAACAAGCAACACTTCATAAAAAAAGTGTCACACTACCAGAACGTATTGTTACTTCTGATAATGTGGCACTTCCTATTTCAATAACTCTATTTACATAATAGCTTTTCCAATATCATTACGCTTGTATTTGTTCTCAAACTGAATCCACTCAGTTGCTTCATATGCTTTCTTTCTTGCTTCCTTTAAATCAGTTCCAAGCGCTGTAACGCCTAAAACACGACCTCCATTCGTCACAACTCCTGCATCGGTTTTCTTTGTACCCGCATGGAATACAAAATAGTCCTCTTTATCACTAAATGACTCAAGCCCTTGGATCACAAATCCTTTATCGTACTTCTCAGGATATCCATTCGAAGCTAAGACAACACATACAGCGGCATTATCTTCAAACTCTAATGGAATTTCTGCTAGTCTTCCATCTACACACGCTTCCATAACATCGATGATATCATTTTTCATTCGTGGCAAGATAACCTGAGCTTCTGGATCTCCAAATCTCGCATTATATTCGACAACCTTTGGTCCTTGTGGAGTCAACATAAGTCCACAATATAGTACACCTACAAACTCTCTGCCTTCCGCTTTCATAGCATCAACTGTTGGTTGATAGATATTTTTTCTACAAAACTCATCAAATTCTTTTGTATAAAATGGACTTGGAGAGAAGGTTCCCATACCACCAGTATTTAACCCCTGATCACCATCTTTTGCTCTTTTGTGATCTTGTGCACTCGTCATAGGTAGAATCGTTGTGCCATCACAGAAACATAGTACAGACACTTCTCGCCCTGTCATGAACTCTTCGATTACAAGCTTATTCCCTGCATTTCCAAAATGCTTATCAAGCATAATTTCCTTTACGCCCGCTTTTGCTTCCATAAGGTTATTACAGATCAATACACCTTTTCCTAAAGCAAGACCATCTGCTTTTAATACGATTGGAAATGTTGATTTTTCAAGATATGCCATGGCATCCTCTGCATGATCAAAGGTTTCATAGCTTGCGGTAGGAATCTGATATTTTTTCATTAAATCCTTGGAAAAGGCTTTTGATCCTTCGATGATGGCTGCATTCTTACGTGGTCCGAATACTCGTAATCCTCTTTCTTCAAAAACATCTACAATTCCGCCAACTAATGGATCATCTGGTCCAATGATCGTAAAATCAATTTTATTTGCTTCCACAAAATCTGCTAGCTGATCAAATTCCATAACTGAAATCGGAACACACTCCGCTAATTCTTCTATACCAGCATTTCCTGGCGCACAGTAAAGTTTATCAACTCTTTTACTCTTTGCTACACATTCTGCTATGGCATGTTCTCTTCCGCCACCACCAACGATAAGTACTTTCATAGTGACCTCCTAAAAGATTGTTGCTATATTATTTTTAATCTGTACCCGGCCATTCGCAATAGCATCGATTGCCTGTGGCAGTATCAACCATTCTGCTTCTTCCATTACTCTTCGCTGAAGGATTTCCGGTGTATCCGTTGCCTTCACACATACTGCTTTTTGAAGTAAGATTGGTCCTGAATCCGTTCCTTCATCGACAAAGTGTACGGTTGCACCAGTCACCTTATTTCCTCGAGCTAGTACTGCTTCATGTACATGTAGACCATAGAATCCTGCACCACAGAAAGATGGAATTAAGGATGGATGAATGTTGATGATCTTATTGGGATATGCTTCAACAAGTAATTTAGGAAGTATTACCAAATAGCCCGCTAATACGATTAAATCCGGCTGATATTGATCAATTGCATGTAATAATGCCTGATCAAACTCTTCTCGCTTCTCATAATCCTTAGGCGAAATACATTGAGCATCGATCCCGTGGTCTTTTGCACGCTCCAGTGCATATGCATCCTTCTTATTGCTGATGACTCCTACGATCTCCGTATTTGTAATTCGTCCAAGACGAATACTATCAATAATTGCTTGTAAGTTTGTTCCACCACCAGATACTAAGACAACGATTTTTAACATAAGCTGATACCTTTCTCACCGTTTTGGATTTCGCCAACGATGTATGGAGTTTCACCAGCTGCCTTTATCGCAGCCATTGTTTTATCCACATCTGCAGAATCTACTGCAATCATCATACCAATTCCCATATTGTATGTGTTATACATCATATGCTCATCAATATTTCCATCTTTTTGTAACATATCAAAAATTGCCGGAACCGGATAGGAGTTCTTGCGGATATTCGCATGTACACCTTCTTTTAACATTCTAGGAATGTTTTCATAGAAACCACCACCAGTAATATGACTGCATGCTTTTACAGTTACACCTGCATTCTTAACGGAAGCTAATGCTTTTACATATATTTTCGTTGGTGTCAGTAAGGTTTCTCCAAGTGTTTTACCTAAACACTCATAATATGTATCCAGACTTTCTCTTGTCATAGTAAATACATTACGAACTAGAGAATAACCATTGGAATGAATACCAGAAGAAGCAATGCCAATCAAAACATCTTTCTCTTTTAAATTCTCGCCAGTAATCAGCTTTTTACGATCAACAATACCAACTGCAAATCCTGCAAGATCATATTCATCTACTGGATAAAATCCCGGCATCTCAGCTGTCTCTCCACCAATCAAAGCTGCATTTGACTGTACGCATCCTTCAGCTACACCACTAACGATCGTAGCGATTTTCTCAGGGTCATTCTTACCACATGCGATATAATCTAAGAAGAATAATGGCTCTCCGCCTGCACATGCAATATCATTTACGCACATAGCTACACAGTCAATACCAATCGTATCATGTTTATCAAGAAGAAATGCTAACTTTAACTTAGTACCAACTCCATCCGTTCCCGAAACTAAAGTTGGCTCCTCCATATTCTTAAACCCTGCCATAGAAAACGCACCGGAGAATCCACCAATTCCTGTTAATACTTCACTTCTCATCGTTCTCTGAATATGTTTTTTCATTAACTCCACTGCCTTATAACCAGCTTCAATGTCGACTCCTGCCTTTTTATAATCCATGACGTCCTCCTAAGAATAATTTTTTATGATAATGTTTTACATTTATGAAATATAGATTTATTCTAACATAGTTTATATTTTTTGTCGTTATGTTTTGGGGTAACAATTTCTTATTTCATTTATTAATGTGACTTATATAGCATATAGAAAAAGCATGATAAACAGTTGTAATACTGTCTATCATGCTATTCTGATTATTTCTGATCTGCAGTCTTAACCATATGGTTACATAATAATCCTAATCCAACGATAACCCAGAATACAGGTGCAATACATATGATAGAGTCGTTGGATACGCCTCCTAGCATATATGCAGCAATTCCCATAAACAGTGCAACACCAACGATTGCAATCGGTGAATGATAATCGTTCTTAAAGTAAATAATCAAACTTTGTATTGCATAAATTGCAAAGAAGACCAAATAAGCAATCAGTGATAATACACCGGTCTGCACACCAATCTGTAAGTAAATACAGTGTGGTTTTGTGATTAATTGTTCTCCAAAACCAAAGTTCTTCATGGCAATATAATCATATTGCGGGAATACCTGAACAAAACTATCTGCACCGGAACCTAAGAATAGATAATCTTTTAATAATGGAAGTGTACGGCTCCAAATATATCCTCGACCTGACCCGAAGGCCTCCCTTCCTGTAAATATTACACTATCTGCAGTCTTTATAGGTGAAAATCTTCCGTATCGATTATAGTACAAATACGCCTTGCTTTCTTCATCATACATAAACACGTAGAAAGAATCTTCAATTACTAAGTAAAAATCCAACTCCTGATCAGGAGAAAATATTCCGACATTTATTTCATCCAATCCAGAATCTTTTGGCACATATATTTTAGCTTCCTCATCTTCACCAGCTAATTCATACTCTAGGTTCAACCCATTAGCATCACTTAGCGTAAAATTACGTTCTTTATCCATTGTTACTTTAACATAATTTCCGTTATACGTAAAAGAAACACCATCACTTAAGGTATCCATCTGAGTCAGTGTTGGATTTGGTGTTACCGCACCAAGTGCA
>JAQXNU010000162.1 GCA_029098165.1 Clostridiales bacterium | reverse complement strand
AATTCATTAATAGAAATACTTACAGTTGCCACAGCATCTGTTTTTCCGTTCTCATCCATAGTAAGACCTTCAAGACCCTGATTTGCTACAACATAGTCAGCTAATGCTTTCGCTTGATCTGCCCAGATTGCTCCATCGTCTGTCATCTTGTACTCGCCATTCTGGGATAATACAGATTTTAACTTTCCTTCTTCATTTTCGCAATCCCAAACAACATTTGTAATTGCACCATTTTCAACTGTTAAAGTTACCTTGCTGAGCCAGCCGTTGTGTGCTTCATCTGCTACTACTTCATAAGTTCCATCTACGAAAGCAGGTGCTGAAACAGTTGTTGCTTCAAAGGAAGCTAAGGAGAACGTTTCAACGATTTCATTGATTGCTACATCCATACCTTCGATGTAAACTGGTAATTTCACATTGTTAAACTGATCAAGGAACTCTGGCTTAGTAACGTTACTACCAAGACCTTCTGTTTCATTCTGGCTGATTACTTCTAAGGAAACAACAGTATCTGCCTTTTCATTAAATGTGATCATAAGATCCATTGCTGGTTCACCAAAACCTTTAGCATCAACATTTACCTTATAACCTGTAACATTTCCATTATCATCTTTAATTACTTCTACAGACTTAATACCGGAATCTTTCGCTTCCTGTGTAAGTTCAATTGCATTTGCAGGTCCTTTGTTCATATTATTTTTTACTAATACGGATGTTACAAGGGCTGCTGCAGTTACACCTGCTAAAACTGTGACTGCAATCCATCTTTTGTTATTTCTCATTTCTTTACCTCCACTACTTACATTTTTCCTAAATCTACATAACTAATTTTTTAACAATCCATCATGTATTAAGCATTTTAACATACTATTACTGTGAAAAAATACAGGTTAATAATGGTATTCTGTATTTATGTCGACAACAAGTAGCAAATTGTTTAGTACTTTTTGAGATTGTTTAGAAATTTTTTCGAAAAAAGTGTATTTAATAAGATCTTTTGTGTCTACTCTATACCCCCACTATCAATATTATGATAGCCAAATAATTTAAATCACAAAAAACACGCTTTATGACTTTCTCCTTCTCATGAAATAAAAAAGAAGGGACTGTGAAAAAAACAGCATAAAGAGCAACGAGGAGAGAGACGGGGAATCATTTTAAAATTTGGCTAAGTCCGGCCGATAGGGAAAGGCAGCCAAATTTTAATATGATCCCTCGTCTCTCACGCTCATCTCTTTTGCTGTTTTTTCACAGCCCCTTCTTTTTGGGTTTATGTTCTAATCGATATAATAATTATTCAACTACATTATTTGTTAAATAGTCTTGTGAACCGTTGATTGCAGCTACTACAGCCTTACTTGTAATTGTTGCACCACTGATTGCATCAATTTCAGTACCTTCACCAGGTTCTGCAGCGATAAATACTGGTACCTGTACATTATTAAACTGATCAAGGAATTCTGGCTTAGTAATGTTAGCACCAAAACCTTCTGTTTCATTCTGGCTGATAACTTCTAAACTTGTAACTGTATCTCCAGCAGCATTAAATGTGATCATAAGATCCATAGCTGGATCGCCAAATCCCTTAGCATCTACATTTACTTTATAACCAGTAACTGTTTCGCCATCTTTGATTGCTTCGATCTGCTTAATACCTGCATCTGTACCCTCCTGTGTCACCGCGATTGCATTAGCAGGTCCTTTATTAAGATTGTTCTTAATGACTAAGGATGCCGCAAATGCTACTACGGTCACGGCAGTTAAAGCTGCTACGCCGATCCATCTTTTACTTTTCTTCATCTTCTTATCCTCCGCCCAATTTTCTTTGGTCTTTTGCTACTCTTTAATAATTATATGATCAATAATTATCGAACAATAGCATTTTACCATAGTTATATACAAAAAAAATAGCTGTATATAATGGTTTGCACTCCAAATACTACTATAATTCAACGTTTTTTTCAATACTTAACATAAATTCTAATTTTTCCTGCCCTTGACAGTCCCCCCTCCATACTTTATGATAAACAGGAAAAAAAATTAGTTTATGAATTCATTCTAAAGGAGTTTAATCCATGAAATATATCACTTATCGAAAGAAAAAATACGCTTCGATGCTACTAGCATTAGCATTTGTATCTACCTTGACTGGATGTGGAAATCAGAAAAATACGAATAAAGACACTACCCCTACACCAACGGTAACGGCAGAATCACCTACTGATAAACGTGTCGTGAAAAATGGGTTTAAATTAAATACGATTGTGACAATTACATTATACGGTGATTATGATGAGTCCATTATCGATGGTGCCTTTGCCTTATGTGATCAATACGAAAATTTACTTAGCCGCACGAAGACATCCAGTGAGATTTATCAATTAAATAACTCTCCTGATCGTTCCTTAACTGTTTCTGATGACACTTTAGAATTACTACAAACGGGATTAAATTACTGTAGTATTTCCAATGGCGCATTCGATCTGAGTGTAGAACCACTTACCTCTCTTTGGAATTTTGGAAATGAGAATCAGAGATTACCTGAGCCTTCTGAAATCAACGAAGCTTTAACCCATATTGGCTACCAAGATGTTAAGATTGATGGGAATACTGTCACTCTTACGAAAAATGGCATGGGGCTTGATCTTGGTGCGATTGCCAAAGGTTACATTGCTGATAAAATAAAAGAGTATCTTTTGGAACAAGGAGTTACTTGTGCAACGATTAATCTTGGAGGTAATGTTCTTTGTGTTGGTGCAAAACCTGACGGCTCTCCATTTAAAATTGGGATTCAAAAACCGTATGAAGATCGTAGCGAAACCATTGCTGTCATGGAATTAGGAGATAAATCCGTGGTATCTTCCGGTATTTACGAGCGATACTTTGAAGTAGATGGTGTGAAGTATCACCATATCTTAAATCCATCCACTGGTTACCCATATGATAACAACCTGTTAAGTGTAACCATTGTATCCGACAAATCTACCGATGGCGATGCCTTAAGTACCACCTGTTTTGCACTTGGATTAGAAAAAGGGCTGGAACTCATTGACTCTATGGATAATACTTATGCTGTCTTCATTACCAAAGATGATCAGCTACACTATTCCAAAGGATTTTTAGAGGCAATTCCAACATTAGAAACAAAATAGGTTCTATAATAAATGTTGGGGCAGTTGAAAAATATTTTCAACTGCCCCTATAATATTTTGAAGAAAAAAAATGTAAAATGTTTCTGTAATCTAGCTTATTTTCTTATTTCAAGCACATTTGCAAAAACCGTGTAACCTACGGATTCAAGCTGCAATTCCCTAACCAATTGTTGCATTAACCCTTTCAAATCCTCTTCTGATATTCCATTCGGCACCCTTATTCGTCCAATATCATTACTTTCTAATTGAGATTTCAATAGAGTGAAAGCCTCTGTTATCGTACTAGCCTTCATCCCTTGGCTATAGTAATATTCTTTTGTATCATCTGTTGATGAAATTGCATTTATATAGGCGGTTCCATCTGGAATCAGTATGCCTTCTGACTGGCTTTCTGTAACATTTAATAAGGCATTACTACAATAGTCAATATCATTATTGGTTACATCAAGGATACACCAGGAACCATCAACACAAACTCGGTTCCACTCGTGTCCACCGCCTTCTAATGTACCAATCTCCATGAGCACATCCAAACCTGCATACCTGCCGATTAATGCAAACGCTTCCGCATAACTTTCACACACACCATAATTATTGCATAGAATTCCATAAGGTGTATGTGCATCCTTAAATGCTGTGTTCATATCACCTTCACTAACATTCGTTGAACAAGAATCAAAATCATAAGAAGCATTCGTACAGAGATACTCGTTAATCGCATAGACTTTTTCTGCTTCTGACATCGAACTATCGGTAACGGAACTTGCGATACTTTGTGCTCGTTCAAGTTCTTTGGTTGTTTTTTCTAATCTCTCATTAGTATCTTCTCTATACTTAATAACAAGAGACTCATAGTCGTAGCAATAACCTGCATCTGCTAACAGACCACTTGATGGATTTTGTCGATATGCCTCATACATTAATTCAAATACGTAATCAACATTAGCTGCTTCCGGATACACACTGATTGGTACTGGTATAATATCCATCTGAGCCAGAAGACAGTACGCAATCCAAGCTTCTAACTCATTGTTTGCGTAAATAACCGGATCAATATTTCCAACGTTTGATAATCTTTTTTCTACTTCTAATGCTGCCTCTTGATATAACTGATATGGCACAGAATCCTCCATCATTGGATTGGTTTCTGGCTTTGATGTTACGATTGGTTCTTGTGTAATTGCTGGTTCCGATGTAATCTCTGGCTCCGGTATATTTGTAATTCCCGGCTCCAGATCATTTAGTTTTAATACTTCCTGAATAAAATGTTCAACAGCTTCATCGTCTGGAGTTGTTTGATTGGAAGGTGCACTAGGTGGCATAATCTCTGGTTCAGAACATCCCCCTGATATATTTAATTTATCTTGACGCTCTGTAATCAAAGATGCTTCCGATACAAATTCATCATAATCCTTTCCATACAAGGTTATTAGAAAATCATCAAATAGAGTATTACAAACATGAGCCTTGATGAGAATTTTGTTTGTATCTTCAAATTTATAAGCTTGTGCATTATGATAATTAATCAACATTTGTGAAGTGCTACCATCTAGCATCTCAACATTTACATAGGTTGGGGCATCTTCTGTGTTTTCGATATCCATTGTAATATTTTCTCTAATAGTGTATGGTAAGCGATTTGCTATTTCTCTTACATTAACAATATTACTGATACCAGACTGTTTTCCGTTAGCATCTACAGCAATTACCGTAAAATAGCCATCAGAATCACTCAGGCACTTTACACCACTATTCATAAATGTATATCCGGTATGATCTACGGTATATCCTGCTTCCTCCAGGTCCTTCTTAATAAGCTCATCATATTTTTCATTTTCTTTTTGATCAGCAAATTCTTCTACTGTAACCGACGTAGCACTCGTAGTACACTGTAAATCATAGGCGTCACCCCCGATGTTTTCATAGACACGATAGGAAACTGCACCTGGTACTGCTTCCCATGATAGTGTATATGTATTTTGATTGCTTACTCCTTGTACTAAGGCTACAGCATCTAAGTCATGTGCAATAGAAAACGGAGTAACAATTGGTTTTTCCAAATCCTCACCCGTTTGTAGGTCAATGTTTTGAACAAGA
This sequence comes from Clostridiales bacterium, assembly GCA_029098165.1. Lineage (GTDB taxonomy): Bacteria > Bacillota > Clostridia > Lachnospirales > Lachnospiraceae > Lachnoclostridium. Next base: position 15,908 of record JAQXNU010000162.1, on the reverse strand, counting down.
TATAACTTGTTCATAGAACCCCAAGTACCATCTTCTACATATCTACTTCTATCGTCATCAAGAAACAATACTCTTCCAGGTTCTACAAAGACTTTGCCATTCTCATATCTGCATTGGCAATTAGTAACTTTTATTTGCTCTTCAAAGTTAGAATCATTATAAACGTCAAATGCCTTATACAATACTGCTTCAACAGCTTCTGAAGCCTCAAATTCAAATACATGGTCATTCGGCAAACGATATAAAGGTGATTCATATGCTTGATCTAAACTAACAGGTTCATAGTTACTAGCTATACGATTCAATAACTCTGATGATAATTTCTTATTATTAATTTCCGGTTGGATAGGAACATTGGTTACTTCGTTCCTATTCTGTTCGACTTTGATTTCTGGTTGTACATCAACATCATCCTTTTCTTTTTTCTTACTGCAACCAACAAATGCAGCAACCATAACTAATGCTAATAACATAGAGACTACACGCTTTTGTTTATACATTACAATCCTCCAAAGGTATTTATTCTTTATTCTTGATTCCTTATTCTTGATTCCTTTAGTGCTCCATTAGGCACAGTATAGTATGATAAATCATCCCCCCTGTTTTTTCACCAATAACCGAATTTATTCTATCTCCACGTTATATAACCCCATTCGAACAAAGCACATAAATCCGACTTATTGATTTATTACTTATTATATAAATAAGTAATTCCAATTTACACCATAAATAAATCGACTGTCAACCCTATGTTGTCCAATAAATAATCTGTCTCCTATATTTTGGAGCAAATACTAAATGGTACTTGCATTCCCTTGTGGTATGGACTAAACTATTCATATCCATTTTAGATACCTCCTATGTAATATTCTTGGTTGGCGAACCGTAAATATTATATCATAGGAGGTTTTATAACTTGAAGCTAAATCTAATTGGGTACCACCTGCATAGCAGGTGGTTAATTACTATTGCCATCACAATAAAGGTGCTGTGAAATAACTTCTCAGGAAGAATTAATTTCATAGCACCTTTTCACTTCATCGGTTTCTAGAAACACGGTTGTTTCTTTAACATTCCAAATACTTGATTGATATTCTCTATGTATTCATCTCTTGGTACTAACAGATCATCTAGCTTGTACTGAGTCTCATCCGAGATTTTTCCATTCACTTTGTATTCTTTGCCTGCCGCTTCAACAAATGTTAAATAAACTTCTGTTAACTGTTTTGCTTCTGGATTTGAAAATAGTCCTGTTTCTGCCATACAGATAGCCGGCGTATCTTCTCCAAACATATGTCGTAACTGAAAGATAAGACCATCAAAGTTTCCTTTCACATCGGGAAGACCACCACTTGAGATCAAGACTGTTTTTTTGATCCATCTTCATAACCATAATGATGAAGCTCTTTCTCTCAAATTTGGGAAACACACTTTGTATACGCATCCTCAAACAAAAGCATTAGAATCTCATCCTTGTCTGTAAATAATCGATAGAATGTCTTTCGAGATAAATCCGCTTCTTGTGCAATTTGTGTTACCGTAATGCATTTATAATCATATTGCTTCATTACCGTAACTAAAGCCTCAACGAATTTTTGTTTCGACTGTTCTGCAATTTTCCCATTTGTTCGATTCATATTATCCTTTCTGTCACAAATTCCACTAATGTGTGACACATTAGAAAGGAGATTAAGATGAAAAATAATGATTTAGTTATCGTAATTTCAGGAGCTTCTACTGGAATCGGCTATGCCATAGCTACGGAATCAACCACTGATGGAAATCGCGTATATGCTGGTGCAAGAAAAGAAAAAGATATCGAGCGCCTCTCCCAACATCAAAACATTACAGGCATAAAACTTGATATTACTTGCCCTGAACAAATCAGTGAGGCTGTGAAATACATAGAAAAGAAAGAAGGACACATAGATGTTTTAATCAATAATGCAGGTGTCACTGGATGGGGCGCATTTATAGACCGTGATATGGATTATTTCAGAAAGGTATTGGAGATCAACTACTTCGGTAGCGCATTATGTTATCTGCATTAGGCATACAAGTTTGAATGATACGCTATATGCCTCACTACGGTTATAAACACAGCGTAATTCTCCCATTTTAGGCATATAGAGAAAGCGTGCCATGTCTGAGCCCGCTTTACAGTAGAAACCGAGGCACAGAGCTAGAAAGATTCGCTGTATCTCAAAAACGGGCTGGAAAATGAAAATACATTTTCGACAGCCCGTTTTTTATATCATTTTAATCTGCAATTATTTACGGATGATATCATCTCTACCAGGACCGTTAGAAACAAAAGTTACTGGTACTTCAAGTTCCTTTTCAATGAACTCGATATACTTACGGCAGTTTTCTGGAAGATCTTCATATTTCTTAATACCACGGATATCGCATTTCCAACCTGGAAGTGTTGTATAAACTGGCTTAGCTTTTGCTAATTTCACAGTAGTTGGGAAATCTTTTGTTACAACACCGTCGATTTCGTAACCGATACATACTGGAAGCTCATCTAAGTAGCCAAGTACATCAAGTACTGTTAACGCTACTTCTGTAGCACCCTGCATTCTACAGCCATAACGAGTAGCTACTGCATCGAACCATCCCATACGTCTTGGACGACCTGTTGTAGCGCCGTATTCACCGCCATCACCACCACGTCTTCTTAATTCATCTGCTTCTTCACCAAAGATTTCACTAACGAATTCACCAGCACCTACTGCGGAAGAGTAAGCTTTAACAACTGTGATGATATTTTTGATCTCGTATGGAGGAATACCAGCACCGATTGCACCATAAGCAGCTAATGTCGAAGAGGAAGTAACCATTGGATAGATACCGAAGTCAGGATCCTTTAACGCACCTAACTGACCTTCTAATAAGATGTTCTTTCCTTCCTTCATCGCATCATGTAAGAACATGGATACATCACATACATATGGTTCTACCATTGTCTTGTATTCTTTTAATGTAGCTAACACTTCCTTTGGATCAAGTAATGGTTTGTGGTACATATGCTCTAATAAGATATTCTTCATTTCACAAACACGATTTACTTTTGCTTCTAATGCTTCTTCATCAAATAATTCAGAAACCTGAAAACCGATCTTAGCATATTTATCAGAGTAGAATGGAGCGATACCGGACTTAGTAGAACCAAAGGAATTCTTACCAAGACGCTCTTCTTCATACTGATCAAAAAGAACATGATAAGGCATTAAGATTTGTGCACGATCAGAAACTTTAATCTTAGGCATTGGTACACCACGATCCACGATACCCTGAATTTCCTTGAACAGATATGGGATGTTAAGAGCTACACCATTACCAATAACGCTAGTTGTATGATCATAAAATACACCTGATGGAAGTAAGTGTAATGCAAATTTACCATACTTATTGATAATTGTATGACCTGCATTGCTACCACCCTGGAAACGTACGATAATGTCAGATTCCTGACCTAACATATCCGTGATCTTACCCTTTCCTTCATCTCCCCAGTTTGCACCTACGACTGCTTTCACCATAATCATATTCCTCCTATAATTATATTTAAGTCCCGTTTATTAATACTGAACTCTAATTCACTAACAAAAGAATAGAGCATGTAACATTCTTCTGTCATGCCCTATTACTTTTGTATTATACCTTAGACTATAGTATAAGTAAAATCAATATTATTTATGCTCCCCATAAGTACTCATTATGGTAAATGTCAATTACTACTGTTTCCCAGTGCTACCGATACCGCCACGATCTGGATTGCCAAGGGTTTCTACTTCTTCAAACACAAGATTAGGTTGTTTCTTCTCAATTCTAAACTGAGCAATCCGATCATTTACAGAGATTTTTGTATCACGTAATGCATATGCAGGGAAATACCATTGGTCATTATCGCCACAATAAGATTCGTCAATCACACCCATAGAATTTGTCTGGATGATACCAAAATTCTTATATGTTGAACTTCTTGGAACCATATGTGCTTCGTAACCTTCTGGTAACTGCATTCCAACACCTAGCGGAATTAATTTAAACTCATCTTTTTTCAATTCTACATCAATCGCAGAACGTAAATCGACCCAATCAGATTTTCCATCAATGAATCTTAATTTTTCAATATCTTTGCTAAAATACTTAATACGTATCTTTTCCATCTTTTCACCAAGTGCTCTATCGCACATATCCCTTCAAAACTAACTAACTAGAAAAGATACATCTTTTCTAGTATGTACCTTAAACCTTATTGTAATCCAACGACTCAATCTAATAATTTCCTCATACTAAATGCAACCAACACATAACTTACTTTCAAAAACCTACCATCCTCAACCATGCTACTTTATTTCCCCACGAAGCACTCCCAGATTCCACTCACTCGCTCCCTTTCCTTCAGAAATACAAAGAAAAACCTTGCGTCATTTTTGCACATCAAAGAACTACCAAACAAATGAGATAGATTGCATAGTTCAATCCATCTCATTCTTCACTAACTCACATGTGCAAAATGCCTCAAACACATCCTATCCTGTACAAAATGACTCCACAACCTAGATTTCTTTTAGGAAAGCAAGGTACCCCTGGGTTGCTTCATAGATATCAGCTTTGCTGGTAATTTCCCATGGGGAATGCATGTTAAGAACTGCAACACCACTATCAATCACTTGCATCGCATACTGAGCCATAATATAAGCGATTGTACCACCGCCACCTTGATCTACTTTACCAAGTTCGGAAGTTTGATAATTTACATTATTATCTTCCATAATCTTTCTAAGCTGTGCAATAAATTCTGGATTTGCATCGTTGCAACCAGACTTACCTCTTGCACCAGTATATTTATTAAATACAATACCACGTCCAAAGTACGCAGAGTTTTTCTTTTCCATAACAGCAGGATAGTTTGGATCGAATGCTGCACTAACATCAGAAGATAACATGTGAGAATTTGCTAAGGCACGACGAACTTTGATCTCAGAGTAATCACCCATACGATCCATGAGTTCCGCAACCACATTCTCAAAAAATCTGGAATGCATACCAGTAGCACCGATACTACCTACTTCTTCTTTATCTACAAGAAGGCAAACTGCAGTACGATCAACTTTATCTAATTCGAATAACGCACGCATGGAGGTATAAGAACATACGCGATCATCCTGACCATAACCAACTACCATGCTTCGGTCAAGACCAAAGTCACGAGCTTTTCCGGCTGGAACTACTTCAAATTCGGCACTGATAAAGTCTGCTTCTTCAAAATCATATTTTTCTTTTAAGATTTTTAAGATATTTGCTTTTACTGCTTCTTTTTCTTCCCCTTTTAAAGGCTGACTTCCGATTAATACATTTAAGTCTTCACCTTCAATGACTGTGGAAGCTTTCTTACCCATCTGATCTGCTGCAAGATGTACTAAAAGATCGGAGATACCTACAACTGGATCATTATCATCTTCACCAACGACTACATTTACTTTAGTACCGTCTTTCTTTACAACAACACCATGAATTGCTAAAGGCAACGTAACCCACTGATATTTCTTGATACCACCATAGTAATGAGTATCGAATAATGCCATCTCAGTATCTTCATAAAGTGGGACCTGCTTTAAATCAATTCTAGGAGAGTCAATATGAGCTCCTAACAATTTCATACCCTTTTCTAATGGTTGTTCACCAATCAAAAATAAGGCAACGGACTTGTCCATGTTATTATAATAAACTTTATCTCCTGGCTTAATAGAAGTTTGCTCCATTAAGTCCACATAACCTTGTGCTTTTGCCTGACGAATAACTTCATGAGTGCATTCACGTTCTGTTTTGCATTCCGAAATAAATTTCTTATATCCTTCACTTAATTCAGCTACTTCTTTTAACTGCTCATCCGTATACTTTAACCAAGCATTCTTGTTTGATTCTTTGTTTTTTAAATCAGCTGTCTTACTTACTTCTTCACTCATCTTTCATCAACCTTTCTCATTTATTGTACAATGTTATTCTATCCAAATTCCTAATTATTTTCCGCGCATGATTGCGTATAATAAATTTTCAGAGGAATACAAAACCATATTCTCTCTTACTCTTGTAAATGACCTAGTAATTAAAAACTATTTCTTACATCATTTGTCTACGAACTGTTAGAAATCACACCATCGTTATTATACTGAAAAATCTACCATATTACAACTCCTCAAACATTTCCAGCAACCTCCTTGCAGCGGAAGAAAGCGGGAAGCGTTTGTCCTGAATAATACAAAAATGACGTTCTGGAATCTTGGAGCGAATCTGAAGTTCAAACAATTCTCCCGAATTCAGGTATGGCTGAGCAAATGATTTTACAACCATACCAATGCCTAACGAACGTAATGCAAATTGAACGATCATATCACTCGTGGCGAGTTCGAATTCCGGCGTGATTGAAACCCCCGCCTTTTTAAGGACCGAATCCATATAAGCTCTCGTACTCGTATTTTTCTCTAAACAAATGATTGGCATCCTTGCAAGATCCTCTAAGCATATCTGTCGATGCTTTAGCTCCCAGAATCTTCTTCCAGCAACAAACGTGTCCTGAATTCTTGCAACCTTACTCACAAGATCATGATCCGTCGTCGTAAATGGTTCACTAACAACACCAAAATCAATATGTCCATCATGAAGGAATTGAATCGTTTCTGGAGTTGGTCCATTGGTAACGGTAACTTTGATATTAGGATATAATTCATGGAATTCCTCTAAGAAAGGAAGCAGATAAAACTGAAGAGTCATATCCGAAGCTCCAATTCGAATCTCACCAACATCAAGATTCTGCATCCGTTTTACGGTTGCTTCTCCCTTCATGATCGACTCATATCCCTGCTTTACATAAGAATAGAGTGCCTCTCCCTCTTGGGTGAGAGCCACCCCTTTAGCCATACGTATGAATAATTTACTTTCAAGGCTTGTCTCAAGCATCTTGATAGCTTGACTCACAGCAGGCTGCGAGATACACAATTCAGTTGCTGCACCCGTAATACTTGAGTGCTTCACCACATAGTAAAAAATTCGATAATACTCCAAATTGACATTCATTAGCAACTCATCCTTTCCTTCTCCTTTGAATATACATTCTTTTTAATGCTTTGGCAATAAAAAAGAGATATCATTGAGTATATTTGCGAATCGTGCCTTTATGTATTACTTTCTAAACGAGCATTGCAATATCCTCATCATGAGTTAGTAATTCTTGTTCGAAGATATCCATATAACGCTTCCAAATCGCATAATTCGGATGATTTGGATACCTCTCCGAAAACTGCTCTAGCATATCCAAACACCTCTCAATATACGCATTCCCAACTTCTGAAACATTAACGTAATCTCCATTAAATGTCTCCCAACGTGTATAGTCCATTTCATCCTCACGCAACACTTCATTTGTGAATATTCTCATACGCATAAAAAAATCACCACCCAATAGCTTATTATATGCAGCACATGGGTGGTGTATTCCTAATTTTGTAAATTTTTTTAATAAAATATTAAACTATCTATTTCATCAAACATTTTGAATAATATCATACTTTTATTTCAGCTTTCATACCAAGTAGTTCTTTATTGCCCTCAAGGATTGGTTCTACCTCCTCAAGAATGAATTCTTCTACCTGTTCCTTCGCACGACCTGTATATTTATGCGGATCCATAACTTTCTTTAAGTCCTCTAATGTCAGATTAAATGCAGGGTCAGCAGCAATTAACTCAAGTAGATTGTTATCTAAACCGCGCTCTTTTACATTACGTCCAGCTTCCATACTTAACGTACGGATCTTCTCATGAAGTTCCTGACGGTCTCCACCTGCTTTTACAGCATCCATCATGATATTTTCTGTCGCCATAAATGGTAATTCTGCCATTAATCTCTTCTCAATAACCTTTGGATAAACAACAAGACCGTCTACGACATTTAAGTAAAGATCTAAGATACCATCGATTGCTAAGAAAGCTTCTGGAACGCTTAATCTCTTATTTGCAGAGTCATCCAATGTTCTTTCAAACCACTGTGTTGCGCTTGTGATTGCAGGATTTAAAGCATCTACCATCACATAACGGGAAAGGGAAGCGATTCTTTCACTTCTCATTGGATTTCTCTTATAAGCCATAGCAGAAGAGCCAATCTGATTCTTTTCAAATGGTTCTTCGATTTCTTTTAAGTGCTGTAACAAACGAATATCGTTACTGAATTTATGTGCACTTGCGGCAATGCCTGCTAAGACATTTAATACTCTTGTATCTACTTTTCTTGAGTAAGTCTGACCAGAAACAGCAAAACAGGAAGCAAATCCCATCTTCTGTGCAATCTTACGGTCTAGCTCCTTAACTTTTTCATGATCTCCATCAAATAACTCTAAGAAACTTGCTTGAGTACCGGTAGTACCTTTGGAACCTAATAATCTCATGCAGTCAATTGTATGCTCTAAGTCTTCTAAGTCAAGAAGTAATTCCTGTAACCATAACGTAGCTCTCTTACCTACAGTAGTTGGCTGAGCAGGCTGAAAATGAGTAAATGCAAGTGTAGGAAGATCACGATATTTCATAGCGAATTTTGCTAATTCATCCATAACGTTGATTACTTTTTTCTTCACTAACTGTAATGCTTCTGTCATGATAATGATATCTGTATTATCGCCAACATAACAAGAGGTTGCACCAAGGTGAATGATCCCCTTCGCCTTAGGGCACTGAACGCCATATGCATAAACATGAGACATAACATCATGACGTACAAGACGTTCTCTTTCTTTTGCTACATCATAATTAATATCATCCTGATGAGCACGTAACTCTTCTACCTGTTCAGAAGTTACAGGTAATCCTAGTTCATGTTCACTTTCTGCCAATGCAACCCAAAGTCTTCTCCATGTTTTAAATTTCTTATCTGGAGAAAAGATATACTGCATCTCCTCACTGGCATAACGTTCTGATAATGGGCTTACATATTTATTCTCGCTCATAACCCTCTCCTTTTAACTTAAATAATTTTACTTTTCTATCATAACACAAATAAGTACTATTTGTCATATTCTCCACGAATATCTTCTTTGGGTGGATCCACAGGATAATTTCCAGTAAAGCAAGCATCGCAATAGCCACACTCACCCTCGATCAATTCACTCAGACGATTCACATCTAGATATCCTAATGAATCCGCACCAATAATCTCGCATACCTGTTCTAATGTATTGTTATGTGCAATCAGCTGATCCCCACTTGGTACATCTGTTCCAAAGTAACAAGGATATAAAAACGCCGGAGAACTAATACGAACATGAACTTCCTTCGCTCCTGCTGCCTTTAACATTCCAACGATACGGGCACTTGTTGTTCCACGAACAATGGAATCATCGATCATGACCACTCGTTTTCCTCTGACCGCTTCAGTTAATACATTCAACTTAATACGAACACTTGACTCACGCATGGACTGTTTTGGCTTAATGAATGTTCTTCCCACATAACTGTTTTTAACAAATGCCATTCCGTAAGGAATTCCTGATTCCAATGCATAGCCCATGGCAGCAACGGTACCTGAGTCTGGCACACCTACAACTATATCAGCCTCTACTGGATGAGTCTGTGCTAAGATTCTTCCTGCCATGATTCTTGAATGATAAACATTGACTCCATCGATGTTGCTATCCGGACGCGCAAAGTAAATATACTCAAAGATACAGCGACTAAGCTTTTTCTGACATAAGCTTGTATCTGAGAGAATTCCATCCTTTGTGATTGTAACGATTTCTCCTGGAAGAACGTCACGTACAAATGTTGCATCGACTGCATCTAATGCACAAGTTTCGGAAGCTAAGATATATGCATTGTCTCTTTTTCCAATACATAATGGTCGGAAACCAAAAGGGTCACGTGCACCAATCAGCTTACGCGGACTCATGATAATCAAAGAATATGCACCCTTGATCTTTTCCATTGCATTCTTAACCGCTCCCTCAACATTCGGAGTATTCAGCCGTTCGCGTGCTATATGGTATGCAATTACTTCTGAATCGATGGTAGTTTGAAAGATAGCACCTGTATATGCTAATTCTTCTCTTAACTCTAAAGCATTGACTAAGTTACCATTATGTGCCAACGCTAATGTTCCTTTTACATAATTTAAGACTAATGGTTGAGTATTGGACTCATTACTTGCTCCAGCTGTTGAATAACGAACGTGTCCAACACCAATATTACCACGCATAGCATCTAGCTTCTCTGGTGTAAATACTTCATTTACCAATCCCATTCCTTTGGCTGACAAAACGATACCTTTCGGGCCATTTGTATCACTGACTGCAATACCACAACTTTCTTGCCCTCTATGCTGAAGTGCAAATAAACCATAATAAATGGAGGAAGCAACGTCCTTCCCATCTAAATCATAAATACCGAATACGCCACACTCTTCATGTATCTCATCCGATATGAACTCACTGATTCTATTGTCCATTGCGGTTTTACCTCCTAAAGCTCAAAAAGTGGAAGCATCCCTAATTCTGATATGTTTCATGCAACTTATCAGAATGAAGAATACATCCACCTTGATGTCTACATTCGTATTATTGAATTCCAAGGCGCTTAAATACTTCTTGATACGCGTCTTCCACATTTCCTAAATCTCTACGGAAACGATCTTTATCTAATTTTTCATGAGTTTTAACATCCCATAAACGGCATGTATCTGGGGAGATTTCATCAGCTAAGATGATCTGACCATGATATCTACCAAATTCGATCTTAAAATCAATCAATTCAATACCAATGCTTAAGAAGTATTTGATTAATACTTCATTTACTTTAAATGCATACTTTGTGATTGCATCGATTTCGTCCTGAGTTGCAGCTCCAATTGCTTTAGCATAATAAGAGTTAATCATTGGATCTCCAAGCTCATCATTTTTATATGAAAACTCCAAGGTAGGACATAATAATTTCTTGCCTTCTTCAATACCAAGTTTCTTTGAAAAACTTCCTGCAGCCACATTACGAATAATAACTTCAAGTGGTACGATTTCGACTTGCTTAACAGCGGTTTCTCTTTCACTTAATTCCTCAACAAAATGTGTAGGAACGCCTTCTTTTTCAAGAAGCTGCATAACATAATTGGACATCTTGTTATTGATTACACCCTTACCTACAATAGTACCTTTTTTTTCACCATTGAATGCAGTAGCGTCATCTTTGTAATCAACGATTAATACATCCTCGACGTCAGTTTTGTACACTTTCTTGGCTTTACCTTCATAAAGTTGCTCTAACTTTTTCATGCTAATTTATCCTCCTTGTGCAAACAACGAACTAACTAAATGTTTGGCAGTACACTTTGCACCGCACCTTAATTATATCGTAGCCAAAAAATATCGCAAGTGATTTTTAGCACTTTTCGTAAGCAAAAGAAAATTTCGGTTAAATGTACAAAAAAAGTTATTTTTTCAGGTTCCTTTTCGTGTAATAAGTCTTGCGCAAACACTGATAAACACTGCATTTATTAGCATTATTAATACCACTTATGAGCTACTCTTCATAATGATTTTTTACTTCTTTTAGCGAAGTCTGCTACACTCAAATTTTGCCAATGCCTGTAAATTATCTTTAACTAAATTGATACGTTCATCAATACTCAATTTACTAATTGGCATGTCCAATGACATTTCAATATCGCTTAATACACGATCATCAATTCGCTTTCGAATTGTATATAATATCTCTAACTTCTCCGAGTAATCTTTTGCATCTAAGAAAGCCATAAGATCCTCATTTACCAGATGTGCCTCCGGATGAACATCACCATTTACTACTTCATGCATATCCTCAAACATGTTCTGTTCCTGTTTAAAAGCAGCTGATGTCATTGCCTGTTTCTGTTGTGTATTGGATTGCTGATATTCTGGCTTATTTGCTTCTAACGTAGCACGATCTATTTTCGTAAATCTGTATTTTTGCGTTACCTCAGGATATTTTTCATGGTCCACTTCACTTAAGAACATAGAAAGTGGTCTCACATACATTCCATAATCTCCATAAAGCGCCTGATATACTACCATCGACTCCATCGTTTCCGAGTGTTTTGCAACACCGATGATCTGGTATAACATCCCTTTAAAATGACGATACAACTCACCACTCACTATTTGTCTTTCTTCCATATACTTCACCTCACATTAATTCTACCATTCCGTAACTATTATGTAGTACAGCCATCCTTGTAATCTTGAATGGCTAACTTTCTTCATAATTACTTTCTTCGCTCCATATAATATTCTGCATATTCTCGCGTAATTAATCTCCCCTGAACGAGCTGATTCATGTAACCCACGAAATCCTCATTACTAATCTTCGCATCAGTTAACTTCTGCAACAATTCTCTCATCTTTATCTTATATTCATTCACTGAGAGTACCGTATCTTTCAACATAATATTTAATGCATATGCTGACTCAAAATAGGGATTATGATATCGTTCATCCCGAATCAGATTACTTACCGTAAGATTAAGCGATAACAAACTCATTATTGTTTTGGCAGAAGTATTCGTTACTTTCAAATCCTTTCCAATAACATACAGATTCTTTTTATAGTTCTTCTGTCCCAAACGTTCTTCAAATACCGTTGGTAAATAGGAGGCAAATACAAGCTTGATAAATGAAGCCTTCGTCAACGCATGGTAATCTGTCATCATATTCACACTAACATTACGTTCATACGTGATCGTTGCAATTTCCTCCCTAGTAAATGTTATCTTTCTCGGTTCCTTTTCGAATAAAAGTAATGCTAATCCATCCTTCTCCATCCAAGCATATGCTGGACACTGAAAAATCTTTTTACTTGCACACGAATCTACCATAATAGGTCGATGATCTTTTCGTACTTTATATTTGATACAAATGTTACGAACATCCTTTTCACTTAATTTCTCGAAATGATCTTCTGGTTTCTCTTCGCCATCTTGCGAATCTTTCGCTTGTCCATCAAGTTCCCGCTTTTCTTTCCTATCCGGAGCCAACTTCCCACTCTTTTGAAAACTAACGGACTGCATCAGGATGAATGCGAGAATAAAGCAAAAGGCAATGCTCATTCCCCATAACGGTTCCTTAGTTGCGATCACCATCCCTATGCTAAAAGTCCCAAATAGTAACAGACACAAGATAGTGAGAATATAACTTTTTGTTTTTGCATTACCATATCTCAATCCATTGATAATTTTATGCATCCTTATCCCCCGAAGTAACTCCTTAATTCATTCTTCCACTCAAAATCAAGTGTATCCTATTTCATTATTTTCCATTCCATTCCACGATTTTATTCTGCTTTAAGGATTCTACAACGTTAATAATCCTTTGATTTTCAGAACCACGGAATCTCAAATTTATATTCTTCTTTTCTAACACAAATTCGCCATCCACCAATACATTAAGATAGGAAAGCAACTCTTTTGTCTCTTCATGTTTTTGACACATATTTTCTAACATATCACGATCAAATAAATAACCGCTGTAACACCAGATATCTTTATTCGGATAAACTTCCTTCACCTTTCTTAGTAACGGCAATAATCCTTGCTGATTGACCAGCTCAAATGGTTCTCCTCCTAATAAAGAAAGACCACGGATATAATCTGGTTGCAGATACTTTATGATCTGATCGATCGTTTCCTGGGTAAATGGTGTTCCATAATTAAAATCCCAAGCCACTTCATTAAAGCAGCCTTTACATCCATGGGTACATCCACTAACAAATAAGGACACTCTGACTCCTGGTCCATTTGCCACATCAAATGGCTTTATCGTTGCATAATTCATAATCTTGCTCCTACTCTTTCGTCGTATTTATTTTATCACAATTATCCATCAATTACTATAGAAAAGAGGGGTGTCAAATCATAGGAACCTAGTTCCTACGACTTAACACCCAACTTAAGTTACAGCTTATTTTTTTCATCAATTTAGATATGCAATACTCGCGCATTGATTTCTTTTGTCTTACCCTCATTCCAGAAGTTTTCACCAAGATAACCACAAGTTCTTCTTGTTACATTCATCTTAGAATGATCTTTATTTCCACAGTTTGGGCATTCCCATTCTAATTGATCATTGATTGTAATTTCTCCATCAAATCCACAAACATGACAGTAATCGGATTTTGTATTAAATTCTGCATACTGAATGTTATCGTAAATGAATTTCACGATTTCTTCTAATGCTTCTAGATTATGTCTCATATTTGGAATTTCAACATAAGAGATTGCACCACCAGTAGAAATCTTTTGGAACTGGCTCTCAAACGTAAACTTGGAGAATGCATCAATATTTTCACGAACATCAACGTGGTATGAATTTGTATAGTAGCCCTTATCAGTTACATCTTTGATTTCACCGAAACGTTCTTTATCGATACGTGCAAAACGGTAACATAAAGACTCTGCCGGAGTACCATATAAACCAAAGCCAATTCCAGTTTCCTCTTTCCATGTATCTGTTGCCTGTCTTAAACGATTCATTAAGCGAAGGGCAAATTCTGTTCCCTTAGGATCTGTATGGCTCACACCTTTCATTAATTTTGTTACTTCGTACAGACCGATGTAACCTAATGAAATTGTAGAGTAACCTCCGTGAAGCAATTTATCAATTGTTTCACCTTTTTGTAAACGTGCAATCGCACCATACTGCCAGTGAATTGGACTCACATCAGAGATGGTACCTTCTAAGGCACGATGTCTGCACATTAAAGCTTCGAAACATAAGGACAGACGTTCTTCTAACAACTGCCAGAATTTTTCTTCATCTCCATTGGCAATGATACCAATCTGAGGCAAGTTAAGACTTACGACACCTTGGTTAAAACGTCCTTCAAATTTATACTCACCATTTTCGTCTTTCCAAGGAGATAAGAAGCTTCGGCATCCCATACAGCTGAATACGTTGCCTTCATAGGTTTCTCGCATCTTCTTAGCAGAAATGTAATCTGGATATAAACGTTTTGCAGAACACTTAACTGCTAACTTTGTGATATAGTCGTACTTTCCACCCTTTAAGCAGTTATGCTCATCTAATACGTAGATTAATTTTGGGAAAGCTGGTGTAATGTAAACACCTTTTTCATTCTTAATTCCCTGTAATCTCTGACGTAATATCTCTTCAATGATCATTGCATTTTCTTCCACATATTCATCATCTTTGTCAAGATTTAAGAATAATGTTACAAATGGAGACTGTCCATTCGTTGTCATCAAAGTATTGATCTGATACTGAATTGTCTGCACACCAGAAGTCAATTCATCACGAACTCTTTCTTTTACAAATTGTTCAATCAACTCAGGGGCTGCCTGTCCACCGAATAATTTCTCATAGCGCTTTCTATATTTATCAGCAGAAATTCTTAAGTATTTACCAAGATGACGAATATCAACGGACTGTCCGCCGTACTGACTGCTGGCTACCGCAGAAATAATCTGAGTCATTACCGTACAAGCTACCTGAAAGCTCTTTGGACTCTCGATTAATTTAGCATTCATCACAGTTCCATTTTCAAGCATATCCTTAATGTTAATTAAACAGCAGTTAAAGATGGACTGTAAGAAGTAATCTGCATCATGGAAGTGAAGGATACCTTCATCATGAGCTTTGCTGATTTTTTCAGGTAATAATAATCTGCGGGTTAAATCCTTGGAAACCTCACCTGCGATCAAGTCACGCTGAGTGGATGCTATTACCGCATTCTTATTAGAGTTTTCTTCCATAACCTCTTTATTGTTATGACGGATCAGACTCATAATTGATTCATCTGTTGTATTGGATTTACGTACTAATTCTCTTGTATAACGATAAATAATATATGTTTTAGCAAGTGTAAATTTTCCTTCA